>QNAF01000225.1 GCA_003641405.1 Candidatus Zixiibacteriota bacterium
AGCCCTACTCAACCTTGTCACACGACTTGTGAGCCGATTGTGGCGTCCAAACACAAACATAGGTTGCCATGCACCCTCATCGTATTATGCAACGTGAAAATAAGGCTTTCTCAACAAGCCCAAGCGGATGGGCCACCAAGACCCTCTGGCTCTTGTCCCAACAAGTACACAATGCGAGTATTCCCACACACATTATGCGAAATCCGAAGTGGATTGTCAAGTGAGTAGCACCGCAGGGCAGGACCACTATCACACCCAGTACCAAAAGAGGTTGCGCCCGAAACTCTCCCGGCTGTATAATAGCTTGAGAATTAACGAATTACGCGACTGCAACGGATGGCACATGGCTTTTGAAACATACATCGCAAGACGGTATTTTGGATCGGGTAGGTTTTTCATCTCCGTTTCAACCTGGATCACAATGGCCGGTGTGATGCTGGGCGTGGCTGTTGTCTGTTTTGTGATGTCGATGCACAACGGGTTCGAGTCCGAAATCCGTTCGCGCCTTCTGGGGACTACGTCACACATCTCTATCTTCTCCCTGCAGGAACCGTATATCTCCGACTACTGGGAGTTAATCGATACTATTGAGTCCGTCGAGCAGGTGGTAGCGGCATCACCGTTCGTCTACTACAAGGCCGCAGTATCTTCGGCCTCGGCCGGTGATGGAATCATCATCCGTGGCATCGACCTCGAGAAAGAAAAGCAGACATCAGATATTGCAGGCAGCATACGTTCGGGGAAGTACAGTTTCGCTCCCGATATAAGCGACGGCGACACGATTCCGGGAATTTTGCTTGGCTCAGGTCTTGCAAGTCAACTAAGTGTGTATCCCGGCGATCCCGTGGTGCTCTATTCTCTCCGGGGGGAGGAACTCCGGCGCAATATCCGTCCCCGTGTAGCGAAGTTCCAGGTCTCAGGTGTTTTCGAATCCGGAATGTATGAGTTCGACGGCCAGCTTGCCTACATATCGCTTGAGGAAGCCCAGAAACTATTCAAAACAGGCGATGCCGTCACGGCAGTGCACTTGAAGCTGGAAGATATCTACCAGGCCGAGAACGTGTCTGTGCAAATTGACTCGATGCTTGGCTACCATTACGATGTTGTTCCCTGGAATGTCCTTCACCGCAACCTCTTTTCGTGGATAGCCATCGAAAAGAAGGTGCTTTTCCTCGGGTTTAGTCTGATAGTGCTTGTGGCAGCGTTCTCTGTCATTTCCACACTGGTGATGCTCACGATGGAGAAGCGTGAAGAGATCGGCATCCTCAAGACGATGGGGACTACGCCGGCATCGATCCGCCGGATATTCGTCTATAAGGGGCTTCTGATTGCCGCGATTGGTGTTGCCGGTGGCTGGTTGCTGGCCCTGGCGGCAGGTTTTGCCCAGAACCAGTGGCATCTCGTATCTCTGCCGCCCGATATCTATTTTATCAGCTATCTACCGATTGACTCCCATTTGTTGGATTTCGTACTGGTTGGGTTGGTCACTGTCACGGTCTGCTTTTTGGCGGCCCTTTACCCTGCAGACAGGGCTTCACGCCTGTCTGTCATAGACGTATTAAGGAAGTAAAGCAGGAGATTTGGGATTCTGCTAAAACTTTGTGGAAATATGGCGAAAATAGTACAGTAATGAGGCGAAATAGGATTTTGGCTTGAAATGAATACTGAAAACACAAATAACATTCTCTCGGCCACTGACCTATGTCGCGAGTTCAAGACTGCCGAGGGATTGCTCGAAGTCCTCAAGGGAGTTACTCTGGAAGTGAAAAGGGGCCAGATGGCGGTAATTATGGGTGCATCGGGGGTCGGAAAGTCTACCCTCTTGCACATCCTCGGTGGCCTTGATAATCCAACAAGTGGAGAAGTAACGATCGGCCAGAAACCTCTTTCGGGCATGAGTGAGGCTGACAGGGCCAGGTTCCGCAACAAGAGAGTAGGGTTTGTGTTTCAGCACCACTACCTGATGGATGATTTTTCCGCTCTCGAGAACGTGATGATTCCGATGTTGCTATCTGGTGAGAGTCGCAGCCAATCGGCACGAAAGGCGGAACTCCTTCTCGATCAGGTTGGTTTAAGTAGTAGAGCGTCACACCGGCCAGATGAGCTGTCGGGTGGCGAACAGCAACGTGTGGCTGTGGCGCGGGCATTGGCAAATGACCCCGAAGTAGTGTTGGCCGATGAACCATCGGGCAATCTGGACACTGAAACGGGACGTATGCTCCATGATCTGCTTCACCGCCTTAACAACGAAAAACAGACCAGTTTCGTCATAGCTACGCATAATCGCGAACTGGCCGATAATTGTAATGTGGAGTTTAGGTTGGTGGGTGGAAAACTCACAGGCTGTTGAACAGGAATAGATCATGATTTGCCAGGACTGTAAGAAACGTGAAGCGCAGGTTCACCTGACGCAGATAATTAACAACGAGAAACTCTCGCTTTCCTTATGCAAGGAATGTGCGGCGGCAAGGGGATTTCATTCACCATTGGATAATCATCCATTTCCACTGGCAGAAATACTCTCAGGGTTGGCTGGCGACACTCCGCCAGTCAAGAATAGTCCTCCGGGCGAAGAAATGGTCTGCAAGGGTTGTGGTCTGACATTCGAGCAGTTCACACGACAGGGCCGGTTCGGTTGTGGTGACTGCTATAGTGCCTTCCGCTCTCGGCTCGAGTCAATTATGCGCAAGATCCACGGTTCTTCGCTACACCGGGGACGAATCCCCGAGTTCTCCAAATTCGAAAAAAGCGAGCAGGCTTTGCCCATTCAGGAGGAAGAGAGACTTCAGAGTGAGCTGGCAACGGCGATCAAGACGGAAGATTTTGAGAAGGCTGTAGAATTGCGAGACAAACTCAAGGCTGTCAGAGAAAAACTGATGATGGAAGACACTCCAAACTGATTTCTCGCGAAGAGGTGAATTGAGTTGAATACGATGTTTGAAGAAATGGCTAAGTCACCTGCAACCTGGCTGTCGGGACAGGGAGACGAATCACAGGTAGTCCTTTCTACCAGAGTTAGACTGGCTCGAAATGTGGCCGGTTGCAAGTACCCGACCTCGGCTGACAGCGAGACCAGGAAACGTATAGTAAGTTATTTCGATTCCGTACTCACACGCTCAGAAATACTCTCCAAGGGACAGTACTACAAAGCCGCTGATATCGACCGGCTTGATCAGGATTTCCTGATCGAGCGGCATCTGATTTCACCGGCGTTTCTCGATGGGGATCTATCCAAAACTGTTCTGATCGGCCCGGAAGAACGACTGTCAATTATGGTCAACGAAGAGGATCATCTGAGGATTCAGGCGTTGTCGTCGGGGCTTGACGCTCAGAGTTCGTTTGATCTTGCCATGCAGTACGAGGCAGAAATCAGCCACCATCTTGAGTTTGACTATGACAAGGATTTCGGATATCTCACAGCCTGTCCGACCAATGCCGGGACCGGTATGAGAGCATCGATATTGATACATCTACCAGGACTGGTGCTCACGCGAGATATCGACAAAGTAATCTCGCGCATCACGAGAGCCGGCTTGATAGTACGCGGATTCTATGGTGAGGGTTCTGACGTGCTGGGAAATCTGTTCCAGGTGTCGAATCAGAACACGCTTGGTCTTGCGGAGGCCGATATTCTGTCTCAGATAACAGAAGTAGCCAGGGAGATAATCGAAGAAGAAGCCGGGGCCCGGCAGCAGTTGAAAAGCGAAGCTGCGGATATGATCGAAGACAAAATATGGCGTGCTTTTGGAATTCTGAAACACGCGAGAGTACTGACAAGTGACGAAGTAATGAACCTGCTGTCGGCGGTACGACTGGGCTACGTTATGAAGGTTGTTGAGTTCATCGACATTTCGCTAATCAACGAAATTCTCCTTCTTTCGCAACCCGCACACCTGCAGAAGTACTATGGCACAGAGATGGATCAAAACCAGCAGGATTTCGTGCGAGCCCAGATGGTACGAGAGAAACTGAGAGACACCGGACCGTAGCCGCGGTCTACGTGCTTGCTGAATTAGAAAATATGGATATATTTCCAATAGAACTGAAAAGGTGACTGACTATGAATGAGATGTTTACCGAAGCAGCCCGAAAGGCGATTGAACACGCTCGTGACGAAGCCTCTCGCCTGAGACACGATTATATCGGCACCGAACATCTTCTGCTGGGTATCATACGGCTTGGGGAAGGAACCGCGGTGGATATCATAACCAACCTCGGTCTGGAACTTGAGGATCTCAAGGCATCGATTGAGGAGGTCGTTCAGCCTTCCGGTGGCACCCTCACTATGGGCCAGTTGCCGTTGACGGCCAGGGCAAAAAAGACGCTCGAAGTTTCCGGTCAGGAAGCGCGTGCGCTCAAGTCAAAAGATATCGACACCGAACATATCCTGCTGGCACTCCTCAAAGACGAAGAGGGCGTTGCGGCACAGGTGCTATCCACATATGAAATTGACTACAAAGAAGCTTACGAGGAACTGAAGAACATCCAGTCCGGAAAGCCATCCTCGTTTAAGAAAAAGCGCAAGAAGTCCAAGACACCGGCCCTGGATCATTTCGGCCGTGATCTTACTGAATTTGCTCGTCGTGGCGAACTTGATCCCGTCATCGGACGTGAGGACGAAATTGAGCGCGTCTGTCAGGTCCTTTCCCGTCGCAAGAAAAACAACCCGGTGTTGATTGGTGAACCGGGAGTAGGCAAAACCGCTATTGCCGAGGGTCTTGCGCAGAAAGTTGTGGAAGGGAGCGTACCCCAAACACTCGAGAACAAGCGAGTTGTCACACTCGACATGGCTTCACTGGTGGCCGGTACCAAATAT
>QNAF01000226.1 GCA_003641405.1 Candidatus Zixiibacteriota bacterium
AGGAGATAGCCCGCGACAGCAACCGTATTCGTGCCGCAATCCAGGGTGTGTGGAATCGGCAGGCTTATCGTGCAATGCGGCTACTATTGACGGATTGTGACAAAGCGACCACAGTCGTTCACCTGCATGTGTGGGTAAAAAGTCTGTCAGCAAGTGTCCATCGAGCTGTCTTCGATGCCGGTTTCAGAACGGTAGTGACGATGCATGATTTTTTCATGGCCTGCCCGAACGGTGGATTTTTCGATTATCGGCAAAACCGAATATGTCAACTAAGGCCGCTTTCAGCCGGATGTCTCTTTACCAACTGCGATAAGCGCAGCTATTCTCAGAAAGTATGGCGTTGTATCAGACAGGCCATGCAGCAGAGTACTGGTCGCATTCCCGGTGGCATGCGCCACTTTATCTCAATCTCTGACCTGAGTCGGGAAATCATGGTGCCGTTCCTGTCGCGTGACGCACGCATGCACAGAGTGGCCAACCCGATCTCTGTGAAGAAAAGAGAAGCGGTCTCTCCGGCTGACAACTCGGCCTTCCTGTTCGTTGGCAGGCTGGATCCTGAGAAAGGTCCCCTGCTGTTCGCTGAGGCTGCCGCGAGGACAGAGGTGGACGCTGTATTTGTCGGCGAGGGTGTTTGTCGAGGGCAAGTACAGCAACTGCTGCCGGATGCGAAGATCACCGGCTGGGTCAAGCAGGAGGAAGTGCGGAAACAGATGATGACCGCGCGGGTGTTAGTGTTTCCTTCCCTCTGGTATGAGACCCAGGGCCTGACTGTGCTGGAGGCTGCCGCGGTGGGAATACCGGCAATTGTTCCGGACAGTTCAGCCGCGCGCGAGATGGTGGAGCACAACGTGACTGGTATGGTGTTTCGCGGAGGTGACGTCACCGATCTTTGCGACAAGATTGAGGCTATGAAGGATGCTGCCATAGTCGCCCGTTGCGGTCAGGTTGCATATGAGCAATACTGGGAGAGTCCGGCAACTGTCGATAGACACGTTGACGAGCTCGAACGTGTTTACCAGACAATCATTTCTAATGGAGGTTCCAAATGATTCAGTATAGGATTCGCCTGATGCTGGTGATTTGCAGCCTTGTACTGTGCCTGTGCGGGTTGGGCTGCAAAGGCCACGACTATGAAGTAAGACAGTTTGCGGAATCACGGTGGAAAGTGGACACTGCCGATTACGCTGGCGGACAGTTGTTGCTGCTTACGGGCTTTACGGGACCCTATGGGGTTACTATTGACCAAACCGGAACTCTGTATGTCCCGGATCTGAAAATGGGGTTAGTAATCAGGTTTACAAACGAACTGGTGTTTGATGGTTGGCTCGGAATGACGCGCGAACGCCCAGGTTGGTTGCACAGTTGGCAAGCTTCCGGTTGGCACTACTCCGGCGACGTAGCCCGAGGTTCAGAGATGGGGATGTTCAAAATGCCGCACTCGATTGATTTCGGCCAGAACGATGATCTCTTTGTGGCTGACTACCAGAACGGGCGAATTCACAGGTACTCGAGCGATGGCTCATTCCTGGGGCTTTTCTTCGATAATCCGGCCGATTCACAACTGGCTTTCGGTGGCTCAGCCAACGCCTGGTTCGACGATTCCCTGAACCTGTGGGTTTCCGATTTCGATAAGCATCGGATCGTGAAATTCGGTCTTGACGGTTCGCTAATCGGATGGATTGGAGAGAGGGCTTCCGGGGGCATAACAGCGGGTTTTGAGAAAACTGGATCATCTAAAGAGAGCTCTCTTCTGGGAGGCTTTTCCAAACCTCAGATGGTGAGGGTCGATTCTTCCGGAAACATCTATATCATAGAAACCGGCAATAACCGGATTCAGAAGCTCAGCCCGGATGGGCTTCCATTGGGGTGGATCGGTTCCCTGCCTGATGGTTCAGTGACTGACGGCTGGTCAACCGACAGTGTGTCTGCTACTTGCGGATGGTCGACCAGTATACCCGGTGGTTTCTCGGCCCCGGTGTCTCTTGAACTGGCGGAAGACGGGATGATCCTGGTTGCAGATAATAGTAACCACCGGATTCAACGGTTCACACTCGACGGCAGGTTCGCCGGCTGGATGGGAGGCAAAGCTGGAGGTGGTCTGACCTCAGGATGGGAAATGGAAGGCCGGTCCGCATTAGGCCGCGAGCCGGGCATGTTTGTCGCCCCGTTCGACGTCAAAATCCATGATGGGTTGCTCTACGTGGCCGACGGTCACAACGGGCGCATACAGATTTTCGACCTGGATTGATACGCAAGGCTGCTGAGTTTAGAGTTGACATTTGCATGTTGGACCTGTTTGCTAACGTGCAGTAGTGAATAACCAACAAACGGTTGATACTGAAGGAGTTTAGCCATTAAGTCGCAAACCACAACGCGAACAGGTCGCGCTTCACGGAATGTCGAGCACATTCGCTATTGCACACACTGTGTGATGCCGGAAACCAAACCTGATCTTCATATTGACGACGAAGGTGTCTGCAACGCCTGCCGCAGCTACGAGCAGCGTACTGATGTGGACTGGAATCAGCGGAAAGATGACCTGCTGCAGATTCTGGATCGGTACAAGAACAAGACGGGGACCAACTACGATTGTATTGTTCCCGTGAGCGGCGGCAAAGACAGTACTTTCCAGACAGTAAAGCTGCTTCAGTGGGGAATGAATCCCCTCTGCGTGACTTCTACCACCTGCCATCTGTCTGATATTGGAAGAACCAATATTGAAAATCTGAAATCACTGGGCGTCGATTACATTGAGTTCTCGACAAACCCCGTCGTGCGCAGGAAGATCAACCGCATTGGTCTGCGGCAGATAGGCGATATCTCCTGGCCGGAGCACCTGACCATCTTTACAATTCCAGTCAGAATCGCAGTGCAGATGAATATACCGCTTCTGGTCTGGGGGGAGAACTCACAGAACGAATACGGCGGTCCGGCCGCCGATGCGGATAACAACATTCTCAGCCGCAAGTGGCTTGAGGAATTCGGCGGCTTGCTGGGGTTGCGTGTCACTGACTTGATCGGACAGGAAGACATCAAGTCCGGGGATCTGATCAGCTATACTTATCCTTCCGATGAAGACCTGCAGCGCGTGGGTGTGACCGGGCTGTTTCTTGGCTACTATCTTCCATGGGACGGGTATGCGAACGCTCTCTTCGCTCAAGGGCACGGTATGAAGACATATCCCACGGCAATCGAGGGTTCCCTTGTGAATTACGAGAACCTGGATAACGTCCAGACCGGTATCCACGACTATTTCAAGTTCCTCAAGTACGGCTTTGGCCGAACAACTGATTTCGCCTGTTTGCATCTCAGACGTGGGAGGCTGGCGCGTGAGGATGCTATTAGACTCGTAAAACTACGCGACGGCAAGTTCCCGTGGACGTATCTCGGCTACAAGCTGGAAAACGTACTCAAGGACATAGACGTCTCAGTTGAGGAGTTTATTTCGATCTGTGATCGTTTCACAAACAAACGACTTTTCGTCTGTGATTCGCGCGGCAACCTGGTCAAGGATAGCGACGGAAACCTCACAAAGATTAATTACGACAACGTAGGATGAGCAATGTTGTCATAGTCGACTATGGCATGTGCAATCTGGACTCGATTGCTCGTGTCGTTGAGGAGTGTGGCGGTCGGCCAACTGTTTCTGACCAGCCACGGGAACTGGCAACGGCAACACAGATCATCCTGCCCGGTGTTGGCGCGTTCCCTGATGCTATGAACAATCTCGTGGAACGTGGATTCCATACCGCGCTGGAAGAACAGGTTGTCGGTAATGGTATTCCGTTCCTGGGTATCTGCCTGGGTATGCACATGATGGCTCGTGCGGGGAATGAGGGACAGAGGACCGAGGGTCTCGGGTGGATCGACGGAGAGGTCGTGAGACTTGAGCCCCAGGGGGAGGATACTCGCATACCGCATATCGGGTGGAACGAAATCAACCTGGAGTATGAGTCACCTCTCTTTGACGGCATTGCACCGGACCGTGACTATTATTTCGTGCACAGTTATCATATTCGCTGCGATGACGAAGAGCAGGTCGTAGCCCGGACTGCCTATGCGGGCGGTTTCGTTTCGGCGGTGGCCCGCGATCACATTTTCGGTGTGCAGTTCCATCCGGAGAAGAGCCAGAAGGTCGGTTTTCAGGTGTTGAGGAATTTCCTGAACTACTAGCAGGTTGTTGAAAAGGTGACGTTTTTCGTGCGTTCATACTCGGTCTACAGTGCTGCCAGGCGTCTCTGCTTGGCAGTGGCGGCAATCCATAGGGGCGTCAGGCAGAGACACCTGACACCACCGAATGCTGACGGTTTTTCTATCAGCCTGCTGGGTGTATCATGGCTTTGAAGATCCGTGTCATGCCAACTCTCCTCTATAAGGACCTTGGTCTTGTCAAAGGCAAAGGATTCGATTCCTGGCGCCGCACTGGCAGTATCATGCAGGCTGTCAAAGTCTACAACATGCGTGAAGTCGATGAGCTTGTGTTTGTGGATGTCACGGCCACACAGCAGGAACGAGAACCGGATTTTGAGACTATTGATGAGATTGCCGATGAGTGTTTCATGCCGCTGACCGTCGGTGGTGGCATTCGTTCTGTTGAGGATGTGCGCCGGTTGCTGATGGTCGGTGCCGACAAAATCGCGATCAACTCGGAGGCTGTTGAAAAACCTTCGCTCATCAGGGATATTGCCCGGCGATTCGGGTCTCAGTGTGTGGTGGTATCGATAGATTTCAGGAAGCACGCCGACGGTCGCTACGAAGTCTTCACGGAATCCGGCACCAAGGCCACCGGTCTTGATCCTGTGGAATGGGC
>QNAF01000227.1 GCA_003641405.1 Candidatus Zixiibacteriota bacterium
GCTGGGGCTTGTTGAAAAACCCTCCGGATTCCCCCGACTGCCAGGCAGGGACACCTGGCAGCACCGCCGCTCGAGTATGAACATTTGGAAGTAGTGACTTTTTCAACAAGCCCTTCAGGTGGGTTTCCTCGGAGAGAAAAGTGCATTCGATGAGTGACAGAGAAGTACAGCACCAATTCTCGTTTGCTTCGGATTCCGCAGGGTTGTCCGCTGGTCTGAGAGCTACCTGGGTCGGTCTGGCTGTCAACGTACTTCTGGTAATTCTCAAACTCTGGGCAGGGTATACCAGCCGTAGCCAGGCTCTGATCGCGGACGGTGTACATTCTGTCTCAGATCTCTTCAGCGATGTGGTCGTAATGATCGGTCTCAGGTGGGGGCGTAAGGCCGAGGATGCCGATCACCCCTACGGACACGCCAGAATCGAGACCATCTCAAGCATGATAGTGGGCTTTCTGCTCCTGCTCGTGGGATTGGGAGTGGTTTACGATGCGCTCACATCCGTGTACGAACACAGCGCTACCGTCCCCGGGGTGCTGGCCATCTATGTGGCGGCTCTGAGTGTTATACTAAAAGAAGGACTCTACTGGTACACGTTTGCGATAGGGAAGAAGATTCGCAGCCAGGTGCTCCTCGCCAATGCCTGGCACCATCGCTCGGACGCGCTAAGCTCGGTAGCAGTACTGATTGGTGTGGGTGCGGCGTACTTCAATCCGGCATGGCGGATGGCTGATGCTTACGCAGCGCTTGTGGTCACTTTCTTCATCGGGCGTGTGGGGATTGATCTGGTACGGTCCGCGTTCAGAGAACTTTCGGACACTGCCCCTGACGAATCAGTGCTCAGGCAGCTTAACGAAGTTGCGGCATCCGTTTCGGGAGTGCGGCAAATCCATGACTTGCGGGCACGCCACTCAGGGGCGGAGGTATTCGTGGAGCTTCATATCGTGGTCGATCCACAGTTGACCGTGCGAGAGGGACACGCGATTGCCAGCGAAGTCAAGCATCGTCTTCTGACGCAGATTTCGGATGTGACACGTGTCATCATCCATGTTGATCCGGACCTAAAAGAGAGTTAGCCGATCAAGCCGGGTCTATTCAAAAAAGGCACGACTTCCTGATGTACATGTTCGGGAGGTGGTGTTGCCAGGTGTCTCTGCCTGGCAGTGGCGGCAATCAGTATGGGCGTCAGGCAGAGACACCTGACGCCACCGCATGCGGGCAGTCTTTCAACAAATCCAGCCGTCCTGAGCTTGGTTCTTTCGCCTATATCTCCTTGGCCAGTTCCACGATACGCTTGTACGGGATCGCCGTCCAGCTCTCTGCCAGCACGGCTCCGTTAGCGCGGCTGATCATCGAGATCTTGGCGGCTGTTTCCTCATCCGGTGCCTCGTAGATGTCCATGAAGTCGTACGACCCCAGCAGGCCGTAATGGGCAAGGAACTTAACTTCCGGGCATTTCTTGTGGACGTCATCGAGCCAGGCGGCACCAATCTGATCACGGTCTTTCATCTTTGCCGCCACATCGGACGACAGCTTGGTCATCAGCACGAACGTTTTCATGATCTATCTCCTCTACTCCAGACGTTAACGGTCCGTGGCGCTGAGCGGCGTTTTTGTTGCAGGATAATCGCGAAGCCGAAGCGGAACGTCGCTGCTGCGATTTCAAAGCGGAAGGGGTGGGAATCGAACCCACCGGGGACAGCATAACTGCCCCCCGCACGGCTTTGAAGGCCGGGACCGCCACCAGACGACATCCTCTTCCAATCACAAAGTAATACATAGGCCCCCTTTTGTAAATACTGCAGAAAGCCCGGGCAGTGATCCCTGCACAGCCTGATTCTTGCGGATTTGCTTCGAATATCACATTATACACTTGGGAGTACTGGCACTGTGTACTTTTTTCAGGTCACTGGCAAAGTAGGTTGGAACCAGCCACACCGAGAGTGCCTGTGGTTTCGAAGCGACAGGCTGAAACTCCATGCTAGTGATTCGCCGATTACGCTCAAGCTCAATGGCGCCTGTTACTTCCGGCCAAATGGATTCGTTTTGGATATATTCACTTATGCGATAGTTACTTGGTGGCGTTTTTGTGTTGCGCGATCATTTGCGTCATTTCCATGCTATAAGGATCACGACGACTAATAGCGTGGAGGTGTTGGTAATTGTGCTGAGTGATGCAGGTAAGAAACCCACAAAAAGGGTGGGTCAGCAGGACATCCCAAGTGGTTGCATGATGTCAGATCCCACAGTAAGTTGTGAGGCACCAAGCCCTTGAGGTCGGACTTGAACCGGATTCAAGGTAGTGTCAGAGAATGACTTGCGGGAGGGGATCAGTCTGAATCTTGACCAGATGGGTCTGGGGCATCTGATCCTTCCGTCTCTCCCTTGTTTCTGTAGAGCCGGATAAATGGAAACAACCCGGCATAAACTGCGATGAAAACCACTAGTAAAGAGAGCAGAGCCTTTTCTATCTGAATCGAAGCGTCAACCCCTGTGATGAAGATCACCGCAAATGGAGCACATAGGACCATAGCCAAGAATGAGGAAACCGCCGAGTATCTCGCAATAAGGAGAGCGTATCTAAAACGAGAGGTGATGCGATTCGAGTATGGGTCGAGCGCAATCCCACGAATGAGACCGAGGATCACACCTGAGACCCCGGGCAGTTGGAGCGTCCGTTCAGAGAGCCTATATTCCTGAGAGTGTTCGTTCAGCTCCCGCAGGTTCTTGCTATCTTGAACGATCTTGTTTTCGGCACGATTGGCCAGGACGAAGTCAATAAGCATGAGAGCGTATAGCACAAACATCAGTGCAGCTACAGCAACGTAGATATCTTGCGGGGGGATCGTGATGTCTGCGCCGATCACACCGATGTTAAACGGGACTTCTTGATCGTGCAAAAACGTGAGTACAACCAGAACATACGCCACAAAGAGAAGCCTATTGGCGGACTTGCATCGGTTAGACACCGCCGTCCGAAATCCCTCCAGCCGCATAAGCAGATAGTCTTCTCGTGTTCTTAGCTGCGGGTCGCCACTGGCCCGTGCTGGGTCATCTTTGTTGTTCTCTGCTTTGCTGCTTTCCATGTCAACTCACCTTAGTCTTGGCCAGACGTCTCAACCGTTATGGTATCGAGCGTGATGAGGGTGTCGGTCGAAAACGCCGCAATGCCCCGTGCCATCAGACTGTCAAGTGGCTCAAGCAAGGAATCATAATGATTCCTTGCGATAAGAGCGATCACCTCATTATCAAAATTGAACACGGGGGTGCCAGAATACCCCTCCCGACTCTTTCCCATAAACTGAATAAACGGAATGCGACAGTTTCCCCTAACTAAGGTATCCTTGTAGTCGATAGTGGTGTAGCTGACAACACCCATCCCGTACGTTTCAAACCCCGGGAACCAAATCGAGTCGCCAACCGCCAAGTCATCAAACCTGCCGAATTGCAGTGAGGTTTGCGGTTGATTTGAAGTAGCTCTGTAGACAGCAATGTCAATCTCCGGCATTATGGTCTGCAGAACAACCGAGTGAAAAAGCTCTTCGATCATAGGTGTGAACGCGCCCGTATCAGCAACGGCAGTATGCGCTGTTGTGATGATGTTGTGTTTCTGGCCAGCTACGAAAGCTCTACTGTGCGTTTCACTTGACTTCATGTAAATCCAGCCAACTGCTTCTTGGAGCCCTTGTGCCTGAAGGAGGTCTGTATGTTCATCGCCAGCGAGTGCGGATATCGTTATTGCCATCGCGGTGATGTATGCTATCTTGCGCATAGGGCTAAAACCTCAACCCATCAACGGCCTTCTTGGCCGCGCTCATTGAATAGTGCTGGGCGTATCGCATTGCGCCCCCCAGATAATGGACTCCTGATTTGCGTCTCATAATCTAATGTAGGTAATTATGGCCTGAAGTGTCAAGAATATAGGGGGTTGGGCGAAGATGTTACCCCTCAGTTTCTGTTTGACTGAGACCGCCCCGTGTGCCAGACTTAGCTGTGGCACAATTGAGACTCGATTCATCGCTCCAGTTCGTCAAGGGCGTCGGCCCTCGCAAGGCTGAGATACTGGCCAAACACGGGCTGAGCACTGCCGGTGACCTGCTGTACTACTTCCCGCGTCACTATCTTGACCGAAGCAGTATCGTGCCGATCAACCGGCTGGCTGTTGATCAGTCGGTTACGATCCTCGGCGAAGTCAAGGCGCACGGTGTACTCTACGGCAGGCGCAAGCGTTACGAAGTTATTCTGGCCGATGAAACCGGCAATGTTATGCTCATCTTCTTTGCCGGCGTCAAATACTGGGAGCGACTTTTCAAGAAAGGCCAGAAATTCGCCGTCACCGGCACCGTGAGCTACTTTCAGGGGCTTCAGATCATCCACCCGGACCTGGAGCGTCTTGACGATCTTTCCGATGAAATGGTGCACGCCGGTCGTATTATCCCGGTTTATCCTCAGACATCTGAATTGAGCAAGGTGGGGCTGTCCAGCAAAGGAATCAGGACAATCAGCAGTTTCGTTATCGAGAACCTTCAGGAAGAGATTGTTGATCACTTGCCGGAATCAGTGAAGTCAGAGCACGAACTTCTGGACTTGCATCAGGCTGTCGTCAAAGCTCACTACCCGGACAGTCATGAGCAGATTGAGATTTGCCGTCGCAGGTTGGCATTCGACGAACTGCTGAATCTGCAGTTTCTTGTCTGGCGCAACAAGGGAAAGAAAGCCGCCACGACCAAGAAACATCGCTATGAGAAACCCGGCGAGACGCTGACGTCATTCAAGAAACGCCTTCCTTTCGAGCTTACCACAGGAC
>QNAF01000228.1 GCA_003641405.1 Candidatus Zixiibacteriota bacterium
GCTGCCTCAGCGCGGGAAAGCGCTAGCAATGTCATCGTGGAGCCCCTTGTGGCGGAAGCATACCTTGTGGCGGTGCTTGCTGTGGTGCTTGTGGTGGTGGTGCACCCTGATTATGCGCCTCCTGCATTTGACGGGCTTGTTCTTTAAGCTGATTCGCCTCTTCGCCCGCCTGATCCGCTCGAACACCTTCGTTATGGTCGGTCTGTGCCAATGACTCGGCAGTGATTCGCATACCGGTTTTTACTTGGTCTTCGGTTAAATCAATTCCCGCGTTCTTGAGTAGCACAACAACTAGCTTGGTTGACTGAACCAGCAAGCCATTAGGCGCAAGCCAGGCTTTACCCGGTATATTCACGCCTTTTTTAGCTAATCCCTTCTTAACTGCGCTCATAATAAAATAGGTTGCTCGTGCAAGTCCCAGCTCAGGCTTACCCTTTGCAGACTTAGCTTGCGCCACCATCTTGTCATGCTGATCCCCGCTGGCAAGTTTCATCACGTTAATGATAAACCGCTCAACAACCGGATTAGGGTCTTCAGCTTGAGCGCCAACCCGTGCCGCTATTGGATTGCCGCCTTTAGGCCCTTGTGGTGCAGCTTGTGGTGCAGCTTGTGGTGCGCCTGCCATTTGCTCTTCTGGTGTATTCATCGTCTGGAAATCCCCATGTTATTAGGTAGATTAAACGCTTTAATCCTGTTCTGTTCTTGCTGGGCAACAAGCTGTGCCTGATACGCTTGGTTTTGTTGTAAGAGTTTTTGTTGATGCTCTCGCACATCTTCCGCAGATTTGACCCGCGCCATTTCTCCAGCACCACCCAAAAGGGCTTTACCTATTAGCGTACCGTCACCATCTTCTTTCATAATGCCGTATTTTTTAAGCGCTCCCGACACGGAAAACCCATCATCTACATCGGTTGGATCACTTGACGTCACTCCGCCGCTCTCTTTGATTTGCTCTTCAATGTCTTTCGGACCGGCTTCCTCTTCTTCTACCGCTGTGCCTGCCTTCTGTTTAGATAGGTACTCACCAAGTAAGCCTGATCCGGCGCCCAACCACCCGTCGCCTTCATTCGCCGCAGCCAATCCGTAGCCTCTTAGTGCCGCGCTGCCATAATTTCCTAGATCACCAAACATATCTTGGTCAAGTAGTGATGCGCCCCCTCCATAAAGCACTGCTTCGCCAATATCACCGCCAGCTAGTGCCGTCACAAGTCCGTTTAGACCCGCGTCAACCGCTACATCCGTTATCCAAGCGTTATCAGTCAAGAACTGAACATCCGCGAAATCGGTAATAAAGTCACTAGCTACGTCGTTTATGTCAAAATACTCTCCGACTCCGCTTAATATATCCGTAAAGCCCATAATTATTACCTCGTTTGCGGAAGTAGCCCCGCGTTTGTTGTTTGATGAGCGCGTGGTGCGCCGCCTGCGTGCCTAACCACTCCGCCCTGCCAGCCAGAAGAGAAAGAACTAACATCCGAACCGACCCCTGAATTAGGTGCCGACCCGCCCCTTGATGCCACCGAACTTACTCCGGTGGATTGGTTGTCATCCTCGTTATTATTGTTGTTTACTACGGCAACAGCTCCAACCCCAGCCGCTGGTGGGAATAAAGAACTACCTACAAAATCACCGATAGCGTCCCCGACCTGATCCCCTAGATTCTCAGCAAACGAACTAGGACCGGGATCAGTATAAGGTACGGTTGTATTAAGAAGTGGGCGTAAAGTATCGCCGGTGATAGGTAATCCAGCTTCAACCAATGGCTGTAGATAACCTTCTGAGGCTGCTCCGCCGGAAGTCATAAAGTTATCGGTAGGGTTTATAGGGAGTCCAGCGTCTATGCTTGGCTGCATAGGGTTCCCAGTGTTGGTTAATAATCCACCGTCTAACTGGCCTGCTGCGGCATCTGCCCCGAAAAAATCACCTACCGCGTTCAGTCCGTCTTGTATTAAAGGTGCTGCGTAATGAGCGCCTCCTGCGGTTAAGCCGCCAATGGCCGCGCCTTTAAGCCCAGACTCAAATATATCCCCAAAATCCCCGCCTTGTCCTGCGGCATTTAAGCTGCCCGAAATACCGCCTGATGCTACACCCCCAGCAACCGCGCTTGCTGCCGATCCTGCTGTAAATAGACCTGATACCGCCCATCCACCATAGATAGCCGCGACAAATGTCACCGCCTTACCTAAATTAGAGGCGAAGAAATTACCCGACTCTTGAGCGTGCTCTTTCTCTTCTTCGCTTAACTGGTGCTCATGCACCTTATATCTAGCGACCGCTTTCTCATATTGCTCTTTACGGTATGCCTCCACGCCTGCGTCAGTCGTTAAATCAGGAAGATTATCGTTCCATTCTTTAGCGACCTTTGCGTAATTCGACTCGATCTGCCTTTTTTGTTCGTCAGTAAATGAATTAGCGCCCATCCATGCGGCCCTATCATCCCTGTATTTGTTCTCTGTATCACTCAGCATATTACCGAGACCGGCCAAATTCACCTTTATACCAGCATCCTCAAATGGTGATCCTGCCTCTGCCCGCTTTTCTTCCCAAGTTTGGCTCCACTTGTCCATGCCTGCTTGATATAGGCGGTTTTCAGCCATGATCTCGTCAAAGGTCATAGTGTCCGCAATGCGCCCGTCAGTTTGGCGCAGGTATTGATCTCTTACTTCGTTTGAGCTGTAAGCTAAACCTGTCTTCCCGTTACCCGCTGCAAAAGGGTTTTTACCTCCAAACCAATTTTCACCCGTCCCTTTGTCGGAACCGATCATCATTGAATCGCTTGCTGCCGCTGAACCCGGGTCAGTAAATACCTCACCATCTTCTGTGTAGCTACCACCGTGCTTAGTATAACTAAGATTGCTAACCTCACCCGTGTTCATGGTTGAGTCAGAAGGAATCCTGCTGTTTTTGTCGTTAAGGTATGACTGTATCGTCCATCCTGACTTAAACTCCGGCTCCATCGAAATAGGCGCGTAGTTATCCCAGTTGCCCGCCTGCATATCGAGAATAACGCCTTTCCAGTACTCCTTACTCTCGTTGGCAATACCGACTCGTGCAGAATAGCTCATTAGTCAACACTCGCTGAGGCGTCTTCTGCGGCTTGATCGGTTATGGTTAATCCTAGGCTTGGGTTCATGTCAGAAACCAGCGCAAGATAATTGGCCATTTTGTCTGAATCGGCACCAAAACCCGCAGTGATAGCAAACCTTGTCATCTCCATCGCCATATTATCCAAGGCTGTCTGTCGCTGCGCATCGGTTCGGTAGTTATCAATGTCTTGCGCTGACTCCTGCAAGAAAACACGAAGGTTATTCTCTGCGTTCTGGATGGATGCTTCGTTACTTGCTTGGGCAAAGTCTGAGGCCATTGCATTTATGGCGTCCATGTTCCTGCTTGCAAAGGTATTAGCCGCTCCAGCGTTATACTGACGGCTTGTATTGGTCGCATTCTGATCCGCTGTGTTCTGCTGCAAGTCTGCCGCTGCCGTCCAAGTATTAGCCGCTTGAGCTGCTGCTGCATTTTCACTCGCTGAACGGGCATCAAGAGCCTGATTAGCTAAACCAAACTGGTTAGCTGCGTTCGTGTTTGTGGCGGATGCCTGATTTACTGCACCTACATTAGACAAGCCCACCTGATTGAATGCTTGAGCATCCTGTTGAGCAATGGGTAGTGCCGACTGAATAGCCGCGTTATGCGCTGCACCAACGGCCATAGAACTGTTTGACAGCCCTCTAGCGTTCATTTGCTGCAATGCTCTCGCCCTAGCAAGCTGCATGTACTCACTATCACGCGAGAGAAGCCCTGTAAGACGATCCTCCATCACGCCGTTGCGTCCGCTTGCATCTGTATTGTTCATGTCGTAAGCAGCCGCATCGTAGCTATTTGCTGTTGCGTCCTGCCCTTGCCATGTTGACCCTTCTATCGTTGGAGCGCTACCTTGAAGATTGGCCGCGTATCCGGTCGATGTTCCTGTTGTGGGTGTTGCTTCATATACGTCAATTTGACCGTTAGAAGATGCGCTACCGGCAGGATTCCCCGCGCCTCTAAGATTCCCCGGTACTTGCCCGCCAGTATTTGCTTCCCCAGTGACAGGAAGTAGGCCGCTTGTGCCTCCCTGATTGCCTGGAGCATCGGTGGTGCTAGGTGTGTCGTAAGGCACAGCCGGAGTGGTCACAGGTGCGTTTGGTGCAACATAAGTATTAGGGTTATGCCCCGCGTTAGTAGGAGGTGGATTTCTAATCCAGTCCTGATTCGCGTCATAAGTCGTTGTGGCCATCTGTTGCGGTGCGATATTCGGTTGAGCCGCCTGCCTTGTCTGCCAATCAC
The DNA here is from genome assembly GCA_003641405.1 of Candidatus Zixiibacteriota bacterium. Lineage (GTDB taxonomy): Bacteria > Zixibacteria > MSB-5A5 > GN15 > FEB-12 > B22-G1. The sequence goes on from QNAF01000228.1 coordinate 4,324, forward strand.
CTGAGTTAGCCGCCCAGTCGTTATTCGCTGCTCGACGGTCAATGTTGCCCATCGGTGGAGCGTTTCCATTCATGTCCGTTATCGGATGGCCTAACCGCTCTGCGGTCATAATCTCCATTATTGATGGTCGTCTGTTTGGATCGCTTAATAAGCCCATTGTTTTTCCTAACTAAAATTATGATGATGGCGTTCTGATCTTACCACCGGCTCTAGGCCGTATAACGCCTTGAGCTACACGGTTAAGGTGTACCCTTCGCTGTGAGCTGTTTGATTGAATTCTTCTACGCCATTTATTGTGATGATAACTTTGCCTGCCGAATTTTTAGCCGAGCCTCCACCCTGCGTTAAGGTTATATCGGTAGCGTCAGCGTGATACCAAGATGAGCCGCCAGCTTCTGCTGTACCGCCAGCATAGCCTCCTCCACCTGCGCCTGTATTAGACCCGGCACTAGCGCCTTGTAGCGGGCGCAAGCCTGAAC
>QNAF01000229.1 GCA_003641405.1 Candidatus Zixiibacteriota bacterium
CATTGAAGTGTTTTATAATCGTCAACGCCGTCACTCGACCCTGGGCTACAAAAGCCCGATTGACTTCGAGCGACAGCAAGCACTATCTTCTTAACGTGTCCGTTTTATCGGGGGAAGATCAAACAGGTACCCATGGCTGAGTATCCAGGGCCATAACCTCTTCTCGGGAGAAATAGGCTGCTTCTGAGCTCTCATCATCTACGGGCTCCAATGTGCCGCCGACAACCCGACCTTCAAACACAGTTGTTACGTAGGATGTTCTGTCACCATTTGAATACTCAACCACAAACTCTGGGCCGCCATAGACCCCCACAATTCCAACGAGTTCTACGACCAGTCCCGTTTCTTCCCACATTTCACGTACGGCCGCGTCTGCAGGTATCTCGCCAGGTTCAACAGCCCCGCCCGGTGCTACCCACAAATCGGTATCGCGGTGTTTTACTAGCAAAACACGCCCGGTTTCATCGAAGTTGATAATCGTCACTGAGGGCATCTGGAGGAGGGTGTGACCAACCTTGTTTCGTATGTCTTTCATGTATTCAGACATGCCCATGTGGATTTCTTCCTGTCTTTATGACGGAGGCCGTGAGTTGCTTTGGTCTGTTATGGTTCTAATATCTTCTCAATATATTCCAAATGTGTCTTGTCTACAATACTGCGTTGAATACTATTACCGACCAATTCCTTTATATATCCACAGACTTTAGGAATTCCCATAAGCTCACAGTATTCTTGAGACACCCCTTTGGAATTGTCATCTCTTGTCATTACGGTCGTTCGTCCGTCGACAATTCGCATACATGCTATTCCATGTATTCTCGCGTATTCTAAAGCACCTTTTTGAAAATCGGAAGTAGAACAGAGAATTCCTTTGTGAGCACCTACTGATTTAATCTTCTGATGTAGAACCTGAACAAGTTCTCTTTTGATATTGGATGAATGTCTTTTGCATTCTACTAAAACGTGAAATGTCGCACCAAGTGCTTCATAAGTAATATCAATGTCGATTTCATACTTACCATCATTAGCAATTACTTTATTGTTTAATGTACTGCTATAGCTGTTGAGCTTATAGCCCAATCCATCAAACCAATCTTTTACGTATTGTTCATATTCCTTAGGAGATATATCCATTGGTTCTTGTCTTGCCATTAGTCCCGTCTCTGTTGCGGCATAGTAGTCCGACAGAACATAATACTAACAACTCTTCCTCACAGCAAGTTGCCCTACGAGAATGTCAATGTCAAGAAGAACAGCCGAAGTAGGTCGGGTTCCGCAGTCCGCTTCGGCGGACAAGAAACCCGACATCTTTATTGACTGTCACCCTGAGCCTGTCGAAGGGTGGCCGATCCAGTAGATCATACTTCGACAAGCTCAGTATGACATTAAAAAAACGTTTGGTTTTTCGCTCGATCCATCTTCGACCGATCTCATTCGGAACACCGACGAGATCATTGGCGGGTTCGAAGACGGACCCGCCCTACTGCTGTTCACTCGGAACACCGACCTACGAGACTGACAGAGATGATTTGAAATCAGCGGTCTGTCATGAAATGCAAACCCGGCCGGAGCGTTGTATCCGACCGGGTTCAGAGCGCTTCAGTAACTTTCATCTGTGATGACTGTTTTGCCCTTGAATACGCGGTAGATATACCAGGTGTATGCGATCACAATCGGCACTCCTATCAGCGCAATGACCAGCATTACTGTCAGGGTCCGATCCGTCGAAGATGCGTTGTAAATCGTCAGGCTGTAGTCAAGGTTAGTGATCGACGGCAGCATCCGGGGGTACATGCTGACAGCCGCCAGTCCGATCATGCAGAGAATTGTCACTGATGACGCCATGAACGCCCGGAAAAACGCCCATGACTTTAATGCTATCGGGATATATATCATGGCGACCAACAACAGAATGAACAGAATCCAGATCAGCGGGTTGCCCAGCACACCCTTAAAGAGGTAACCGGCCTCAAAGTAGGTATATAATGTAGTCACGAAATACAGGACAATCAAAGCCACCCACGAAGTAGAAGCCCATTCACTCATCCGTGCGCGCTGTGCTTTCTCAGTCTTGAGCGTCATGTACAGGGCACCGTGCATAGTGAACATGACAAGGCTCAGAACGCCCATCAGAATAGAGTAGGGGTTCAACAGTCCGAGAAAAATACCGCTGAAGACTCCGGCAGCATCGAGAGGCACACCCCGAAGAATGTTACCGACAGCGACTCCAAACAGCACAGCCGGAAGCAAACTGCCCAGACCGAACGACCAGTCCCAGAGCCGACGCCAACCGGGCGAGTTGATCTTGCTGCGAAACTCTACTGAGACGGCACGGAATATGAGCGCTGCCAATACCAGCATCAGGGCCAGGTAAAAGCTACTGAACACGGTTGCATACACCGGCGGGAACGCCGCAAAAAGAGCGCCACCAGCCGTCAGTAACCAGACTTCGTTTCCGTCCCACACCGGACCGATGGCATTCAGGTTGACTCGTCGTTCCGTCTCGTCGCTGGTGAACAGATGCAACACTCCGACTCCGAGATCAAAACCGTCGAGAATTGCATAACCGATAATCAGGACCCCGAAAAGCAGGTACCAGGTAGTATTTAGATCCATCATGCTGTCACCTCCTTAGCTGAAACAGCCTCAGGTCCTTGCTTAACTGTTCTCATCATCAAGAAGAGATACAGCGCGCCGAGGAAGATATATATCACACTGAACATGATGATAGAGAACAGGATCTCTCCTGCCGTCACAGTAAGTGAGATAGCGTCGGCCGTTTTCAGCAGTTTGTAGACAACCCAAGGCTGCCGGCCGACTTCGGCTGCAACCCAGCCAAGCTCGCAGGCGATAACAGGGAGCGGAATAGAGAAAAGCAACAGTTTGAGGAACCACCTCGTCTCGAAAAGTCTCTTGCGCCAAAGTAGAATTGCGCCCAGCAGCATAGCCGCGATGAAGAACGACCCCAATGCTACCATGGTGTGAAACGACACAAAGGTCAGCCAGAAGGGGGGTATTTCGTCCGATGGAAAATCGTTGAGTCCTTTTACATATGCATCAGTATCCCCAAAAGCCAGCCAACTCAACGCGCCGGGAATCGGAATCTCAATTGCCATATCAAGACTGAGCGGATCCTCGGAGGGAATACCAAAAGCAATCATCGGGGCGTTGGTCCTGCCGTCGATAAGTCCTTCGATAGCAGCCAGCTTCTCCGGCTGGGTTTCGGCTACCTGAACGGCATGCTCGTGACCAAGCGGATAAAGTTCCACCAGTGATACTACGAGTCCAAAAATCACTGACACTTTCAGTGCCTTGCGGGCGACATCACCTCCCTTTTTCTTGAGCAAAAGATAGGCGGCAACGCCAGCGACGAAAAACGCCCCGGTAATCAGTGCGGCGTCAACCGTGTGGAGAAAGCGCACCATAGTGGAAGGGTTAAACACGGCGTCATAGAAACTCGTGAGTTCAGCGCGACCATTCTGGAAAATATATCCGGTCGGTGTTTGCTGCCAGGAGTTGGCCACAATAATCCAGAACGCAGATATGGTGGAACCAACAGCGACCATGAGAATCGAGAACCAGTGTAACCCACGGGACACCCGGTTACGACCAAACAGATACAGCCCGAGAAAAGACGACTCGAGGAAAAATGCAAACAGAGCTTCGGCGGCCAGCGGGGCACCGAAGATATCACCGACTACTTTGGAATACTCCGCCCAGTTGGTTCCAAACTGGAACTCCATGACAATACCGGTGGCTACACCGATAGCGAAATTGATGGCAAGCAGCTTGCCGAAGAACTTGCCTGCCCTGGTGTAGATTTCATCACTCTTCCTCCAGCCAAACCCCTCGATAACCACCAGCAACCATGCCAGCCCTATCGAGATGGGTGGGAAGATGAAGTGAAAGCAGATTGTTAACGCAAACTGAATTCGTGCCAACAAGACGGGATCATCCATAATACCCCCGAAAGTAATCCAGTGTTGTCATTTCCCTGCGATACACTTGCATATATATCATACTCATATTGACTTCTGTTAACCAAGGGCTACGTCCAGTGTCATCATTACCGCAAAGCCGAGGATGGTTCCCCAGGTAGCAGCATGCGAGTGACCACCTGTCTGCGATTCCGGCACTAATTCCTCGATTACCACAAAAATCATCGCACCGGCGGCAAAGGCCAGTGTATAAGGCAGAATTGGGCGTGCCAGTAACACGAGGGCGGCCCCGGCCACACCTGCAACCGGTTCGACAATCCCTGACAACTGACCATACTGAAAACATTTTGCCCGTGAGAGACCCTCCCGCCGCAGCGGCATGGATACCGCCGTGCCTTCGGGGAAGTTCTGTATGCCGATTCCGATTGCCAGTGCTACGGCTCCTGCCAATGTGGCCGATTCAAGACCAGCCGCAGCAGCTCCAAAGGCAACGCCTACGGCCAGACCTTCCGGTATGTTGTGTAGTGTGATTGCGAGCACAAGCAGCGTGGTACGCTGCCAGCCTGTCTTGACGCCTTCGGCCTGCTCTGTTGCCATACCGGGGTGTAAGTGGGGTAGCAGTCTGTCAACCAGTCTCAGGAAGGCGGCGCCTACGAGAAAGCCTACTGTCGCGGGAATCCATGCCGGAATGCTCCAGTCCTCGGCCATTTCAATTGACGGGATCAGCAACGACCAACAACTGGCAGCGATCATTACTCCTGCCGCAAAACCCAACATGGCGTCCATTGTCCTGCGGTTAAGTTCCTTTGCCGGAAACACAACCGCGGCACCCGCTGCCGTCATCAGCCAGGTAAAAC
>QNAF01000230.1 GCA_003641405.1 Candidatus Zixiibacteriota bacterium
GAGGACATACCCTGTGGGTTGCTCGCATTGCGTCAGTGACACGGCAGAGTTGCCATAGGTGTCACCGTCAGAGTCCTCGTACCAAACCGTAGTGGGATTGATGTTCTCATCGGCATCATCGCAATCTGTGTAGTCGAGCACGTAGCCGGTGGGCTGTTCACACTGAGTAAGTGTCACTGCTGGGTTGCCGTAAGTGTCACTGTCAGAGTCCTCGTACCAAACCGTAGTGGGATTGATATTCTCATCGGAATCATCGCAATCAGTGTTGTCGAGCACATATCCTGAGGGTTGCTCGCATTGTGTGAGAGTAACTACGGGGTTACCGTAGGTGTCGCTATCTGAGTCCTCGTACCACACGGTATTGGGGTTGATATTCTCATCGGAATCATCGCAATCAGTGTCGTCGAGGACATATCCTGTGGGTTGTTCACACTGAGTAAGAGTCACTGCTGGGTTGCCGTAGGTGTCACTGTCTGAGTCCTCGTACCAAACCGTAGTGGGATTGATATTCTCATCGGCATCATCGCAATCAGTGTCGTCGAGGACGTATCCTGAGGGTTGCTCGCATTGTGTGAGAGTCACTACGGGGTTGCCGTAGGTGTCGCTGTCTGAGTCCTGATACCAAACGGTATTGGGGTTGATGTTTTCGTCATTGTCATTGCAATCACAGGCAGCACCGAAACTGTCCTGATCGACATCTTCCTGTCCCGGATTGTAATCGTCGGGGCAGTTGTCGTCGGGGCAATCATTTTCGGGGTGTCCGGGGTCACCGTAGCCATCGCCGTCGCTGTCAATACAGGTTTCCTCCCCTGGTGGCTTGATGATTGAGTAAACCTGCGGCGACAACAACACGCCTTTGTGAGACACCGTTACAACGTAATCACCGGCAGCCGGAGCAGACACATACACCTGCTCCACGTTATCCCGAATGTTGTCCCCGGTGGTAGCCGCGTTGTCTGGGTTGGCCGGATCAAGCACATACGGTTGATAGACTGTCGATGATGCCACATGCTCAACGCGCAGGTCCAAATCGTTTGTCAGCATTGAGGTGGTTGGGTTGAGTGAGGGAGAAGGTGGTGTTCCGGGTGGATCCGTCCAGACTATGGTGACTCGAAAAGGATCGACACCATCACTGACAACGTTGTATTGATCCGTGTTGCCGTTGGTCAGGATTCCTTCGATGATTCGTTCAGGCTGAAGGGAATCTGCCTGGATTAGTTCCGCGGCTTTAAGGGTGTTCATAAGTCCCCAGCCGAACTTGAAATCCGGGCCGGGATTGGATCCGGCTTCATCTGCAGTCTGAATGATCAGCGCCTTCATGGTGGCAGAGAGAGGTGTTGATGCTCCGTGCGTGTCTTCATAATAGCGAACCAGCAGGTTTAGTGAGCCTGAGACATTGGGTGTGCTCATCGAAGTACCACTTAAGGCATCGTAATCGCTGTTGTCTCCGTCCATGCAGGAATAAAGAGAGATGCCATTGGCAACTATGTCAGGTTTGATGCGGCCGTCGTCGGTAGGTCCCCAACCGCTGAAAGAGCTCATCACGACATCTCCGGAACCCGTCCAGCCACCGGGGATATCCTCTATTGCTCCAACCGTGATGATATTCTTTGCAGTACCTCTCCACGATATGCAGTCGAAACCGTTGCTGCCACCATCAGGATCACGAGTGTTTGTGCTCCAAACCCACCCATCGTCCCAGACGTAGTGTCCTCCGCCCGCTCCCGGTCCTGCGTCATTTCGGTCGTTACCGGCGCTCTTGACAATAGTGTAGAACGGTGCATTGTAAGCAATGTCGTCCCAATCGTGACTCACCGATGCATAGAAGCCAAAGCCATAGTCCTCTGTCGCGCTTATTGTAATGTCGCCATACCAGTACCAGTCCGAACCGGAATAGTACCATCCAGCCACATATCCATAAGAGTGACTTGATACATTCATAGTTGCGGCAGCTGACGCCATTTCGGAATCGTCGCTGTCCCAATCGTAAGCTGCCAGAAGCGCAGCAAAGGACATTCCCTTGGCCGACGGGTCCACACCGGAGGCCACCATAGTCCCTGCAACATGCGTAGAATGGTAATGTGTACTGCCAGGACTATCCTGCTGTGTCACGCGTCCGCCAAATTCCTGGTGGGATGTCAACACACCTCCACCATCCCAGACACCCAGCTCACCGAGGGCTGTTCCTGATCCATCAAGAGAAAACCCACCGCTGCCACCGGGCCAGACATCGTCAGTGCTGACTGTCCGGGCAGCATTTAGATTCATCGTCGCAAAATAGACAGGACGTCCCCGCTGATCAATATACATCAACTGGATAGAGGGATCTTCATTCAATTGTCGATCAGCCAACTTGTCGCTGGCAAGAAGATCATAGTACAACTGCGGTCGCCGGTGATCCAACTCCTGAGCGAATGACCTGCTTAACGAATCAAGGGTTGCATTCCGGACCGTCGACTGGCTGAAAGCGCTGGTACATATGCCAATGATTAGAACCAGTCCGATTATCGTCAGTTGTTTCAACATAGTGCTACTTTCTTAGAAGGAACCCGTGGAAGGTCATAGGTGATATTGGAGCAAGCATCTGCCACTGGATAAGTGGGGTTTGTAATGCCATTTGTGTCTACGAAAACAGTGAGCGTGTAGTCTACCATATTTGGTATAGTATCGGCAGTATATGCAATATCTCCGCTTCAGTCAAACCGAAACGCTGACACGGCGCCGTCAGTTACAACTGACGGCGCTACTTGCTGTTCGTTTGGTCGACTTATGCGCGCTGGCGAAAACGAGTCTCCACAGCCTTGGTTACGGGCATTGACCAAGCGATTTAGGGCTGATGAAAAGAGCGTCAATCAGCAGCGAAAGATCAGCTCCGTCAATATCTACCTCGGAAGGTTCCGGCTGACCAGAAAAGTCGATATCGGCTTCCTCGAGGCAGATACCCGTCCAGTCCATGCTTATGAAAAGGCGCTCTATCATGAGTGACAAATCTGCGCCATCGACATTAAACGGCGTCTGTTGTCCTGACTGATCCAGATCGCCCACCGTTGGCGGAATACAGCAGCCCTGACACGCGTCACCTTCGCCGTCTCCGTCTGAGTCTTCCTGCTCCGGATTGTAGACGTCGGGACAGTTGTCAGGCTGTACAAGAACGTATCCGGGAGTACGATAACATAGCGTAATGGTAGTTCTGGATGGGTCACCGTAGCCGTCACCGTCGTAATCCAGGTACCAGATGGTATTTGGGGTCATATTTCCATTGGTATCATCGCAATCAGCATTATCGAGAACGTATCCCACAGGTTGTTCGCATTGCGTCAGTGACACGGCAGGGTTGCCGAAGGTATCGCCATCTGAGTCCTGATACCAGACCGTGCTGGGGTTAAGGTTCTCGTCAGTATCATCGCAATCACAGGCAGCACCGAAACCGTCCTGGTCGACATCTACCTGGTCAGGATTGTAATCGTTGGGGCAGTTGTCTTGCGAATCCAGTACACCATCGCCGTCAGGATCACCATTGCATTGGTGAGCAGTTAACTGAAGGTCATCGATATTCCACCCGCAGTACATCCATCCTCCATCGGTCGAGCCCATTGTGAAGCGTACATAGACAGTTGACTGATCATCGGCCACGGCCGAAATATCAACTTCGGCCTCAGTCCAGGAATTGTCCGCAATTTCGAGACTGTTTTCCCATACCGTGGTCCATGATGTACCGTTGTTGGATACCCGTATGTAAGCGTGGTCATAGATGCGCTGCTCCACACCCAGCCAGCGCCAGAATTTCAAGTGTGTGTTGATTCTCTGAGAGCAGTCGATAGCAGGGCTTGTCAGGTGTCTTTCCGGAAGGTCGTTGGGATAGTCGCCGTTAAGGTTGTAACCGTACTCGTTGCTGCCACTATGCGCACCGGATGGATCTGTATTGCCGTACTCGCCACCACTGCCGGTCGGGGTGCCCCGTTCCCACTGGCCTTCCGTGCTCCACCCCTTGTCAGTTTCGAAATCGTCTTCAAATATAATCATCGGGCTGCCCGTAGCTGGTCGGCCCCTGTACGGCGAAGCCGGGTCGGGATCATACAGCCTTCCGTCTGAAACCTCCTCGGCACTGACGTAATATTCAACCAGGTCACCGCAGTTCAGTGCAGGCAGCGTGGCAGTGTAGTTGTCGGGTGTGTTCTCTGTCATCCAATCAGTCTGGATTGCACCGCCATTAAGAGAGTAGTGAAGTTGCCCGGTGCCGGATATCGATGTGCCACCGTTGATACCGCTTACGATTACATCAAAGGTCGCAGCCTCGCCAGGAGTGAAAGTCGAGGGTGTTCCACCGGGGTAGTCAAACCCAAGCAATGATGGTGGAACGTAGTTGACGTAGCAGGCGGCATAGCCGATGTTCGAGCAGCCGTAGGGCATGCGCATATAGCCGCCATTTTCGCCCCAGCCGGTTCCCCAGGAGTTGCGCATAAACCATACACCTCCCGGGCCTTGGCTGTCATCCCAGCCGACCAGAGTTACGGCGTGGTTGCAGGTTGCAATTTGACAACCATTGAAGACACCGCCACCGTAAGCCTGCATGGCGGTATTGGCATATACTGCTACTGATACCGGGCCATAATCGACAATAGCCTGTTTTATGGCTTCAACACTGGGTATACCACTGCCGCCGCCCACAAATGCCCACGATTCAATTGTGTAGGGATGCTCATATGGACAGTTGCAGGAAGCGTCCGATGCAACATACGGGAAGTCGGCTTCCATTACGGCGCCGGTGCTATCGCAGGGGTCGGTCTTCCAC
>QNAF01000231.1 GCA_003641405.1 Candidatus Zixiibacteriota bacterium
AGGTGGAGTCGCTGATTCTCGAAGCCAACCTCGTTCACGAGCACAAACCGCGCTACAACGTGGCGCTCAAAGATGACAAGCACTTCCCATATTTGAAAGTCACTACCGATGAGCCGTTCCCGCGTCTGCTTGTAGTACGTCGGCTGGAGAAGGATGGGGCCACGTATTTCGGTCCCTACACCAGCGCCAAAGGGATGCGACGCACCATGGCTTTCCTTACACATCTGTTCAAAATACGTAGCTGCAACTTTGTGCTACCGCCGCCGGAGGGGAAAGAGGTCAAACTCTGCCTCGACTACCGGATCAATCGCTGTTGTGGCCCTTGCCAGGGACTGCAATCGCAGGAAGAATACAGCGAGTCGATCGACAGTGTTTTGATGGTGCTTTCCGGGAAATCAAAAGCGCTGATCAATCGCCTTTCGGAAAAGATGCAGGCCGCGTCCGAGGCGATGGAGTTCGAAGAAGCCGCTGAATGCCGTGACCAGATCGAGGCGTTACAGTCGGTGATGGTCAAGCAGAGCGTGGATATCGGCGAGCTGGTTGATCGTGATATCGTAGCCGTGGCGCGCGAAGGCCGTGACGCTATGGCGGTTGTCATGCAGGTGCGCGAGGGTGTTCTTATCGGGCGGCAGGAGTTTCAGCTTGCCGGGGATATCGAAGAAGACGACGAAGTTGTCTTGGAGACGTTCATCGCACAGTATTACAATCACCAGCCCAATCTACCGAATGAGATCTGCCTGCCGTCTGAACTATCGAGCATTGGACTGGTTGAGGACTGGCTCAAGGAACTCAAGGGTTCCCGCATCAAGGTGGTGACTCCGAAGAAAGGTGTGAAGATACGCCTGGTCGAGCTGGCTGCAAGAAACGCGCGATTACTGCTTGACGAAATTCTCATTCAGCGACGCGCAGTCTCCGAGCGGACGAGCAAGATGGTGAGTGCCCTGAAGGACGAGCTGAAACTGTCGCATTCGCCGCGCACCATGGTCTGTTTTGACATCTCCAACACCGGCGAGTCAGACGCTGTCGGCTCGTGCGCATACTTTGATAACGGCAAACCGAAGAAAAACCAGTACCGGCATTTCAAGATCAAGGGCGGAGCTGCTCAGGACGATTTCCGGATGATGCGCGAAGTTGTCGGCAGGTACTTTCATCGCATTTGCGAAGAGAAACTCACGCCCCCTGATCTGGTTGTTGTCGATGGGGGCAAGGGGCAGTTGTCATCGACAGTAGCAGAACTGAAATCACTCGGCTTTGACACTCAACCAGTTATCGGATTGGCGAAACGCCTTGAGGAAGTCTTTGTGCCTTTGCTGTCCGATCCGATTACGATCCCAAGAGGTTCACCGGCGTTGATTCTTCTCAAACGAATCCGCGACGAAGCCCACCGTTTCGCGATCACTTACAATCGCAAGGTGCGCACCAAACGAACTATCAAATCCGTCCTCGACGAGATACCGGGTATCGGCCCGGCGCGCCGTGCAGCTCTTCTGAAGAAGTTCGGCTCGGTAAAACGAATCCGCGAAGCATCAGTTGAAGAAATCGCAGAAGTGAAAGGGATAACAGAGGTGTTGGCAAAGAGTGTCAAGCGAAGATTGTCAGGAACGCAAGGCTCCTGACCTACTATCTGGAGAAGGTCTGATAGCTACTCCTCCGGCAGTGCCACCATGCGGTCGATCTCTGAGACCACGTCATCATCGTTAAGGCGTGTGACATCAATCGTAATTCGTTTGCCCTTAGAAGCTGTCTTCTTGGCCAGGTAATGGTGGTCAGCGAATCGCGCGATCTGATGCAAGTGTGTTATTACCAGCACCTGGCTTGATTCGGAAAGGCGTTTGATCTTTTTCCCGACCTCGGTTGCTGTCCGTCCGCCGATCCCCGCGTCCACTTCGTCAAACACCAGCAAGGAATGACTGAGACGGTTGTTCTTTTTCTCAGCAGCCTTGAGTGCTAGCAATACCCTTGAAATCTCACCACCGGAAGCGGTCTTAACAAGCGATTTGAGGGGCTCACCCGGATTGGCTGAGAACAGAAACCGCCCGGTCTCCAGCCCATGCGCATGTGGCTTTACTGTGCGACCATCAAGTTCAATCCCGTCAGCGTCATCTTCGTGAACAAACGACAATTCAAACGCGCCGTGATCTATCGCAAGTTCGGACAATTCTTTGATGACAAGCTTTTGCAAATACGCTGCTGCCTTCCTGCGAACTTCCGTAAGAGCCAACGCCTTCTCAGCGTAAGCCGCACGCCGAGTATCGTGTTCTCCCTGGAGTTCCCGAATGCGCACTTCCGTATCCGGCCGGTCTTCCAGTTTTTTCTCGATAGTCTCCAGCGTCTTCAGTATGGCATCTTCGGAGCCGCCGTACTTCTGCTTGAGCTGGTAGATTTCGTCAAGCCGTTCGTTGATTTCTTCCAATCGCGTCGGGTTGTCGGGAACCGAAGCACCGTACTGTTCTATGAACCGGCGAAGGTCCTCCAACTGGTAATCCAGCTCGGTTAAACCATCAACCTGCGATTTCAAACTGTCGTCCACCGCGGCCATCTTGTCGAGTTCCTTGCGCATTGCACGGACGCCGTCCAGAACAGATTGCTCTTCGCCGTCAAGAATCGACTCGACAGTGGCTGCTGATTCCATCAATGCACGCGATGAGTCCAGAATGCGCCGTTCCTGTGTGATTTCATCATCTTCGCCAACACGTATCTGTGCGTCCTGGATTTCCTGACGCTGGAACAACAGTAGCTCACGTTCCTGCTTCAACTGTTCACGCCGGTTCTTGACCTTGCGGAGTTCGCTCAGTGTCTCCTGCCATTGTGCAAATAGTTTGCTGACTTCCGCTGTGCTTGACTCCAACGACGCAAAACGATCAAGGAACAGCAGGTGGTTGTCTTCATCTAGAAGCAATTGGCTGGCGTGCTGGCCGAGTATCTCAGCCAGGGGAGAGGTGAGTTCTTTCAGTCGACCGACAGTGCAGATCACCCCATTGACTCTGACCTTTGAAGAACCATCACGGGATATCTCGCGGGCAACCGCGAATCCGTCGTCTTTCAAGTAATCGGCGAAATCATGCTTGTACTGCTTGCTCAGCTGGGAAATATCGAATGTGGCTTTGACTGTGGCCTTATCCGCGCCGTGCCGAATATGCTCTCGCTCAGCACGATCACCCAGCACCAACCCCAGCGCCGTAACGACTACCGACTTCCCGGCTCCCGTCTCACCGGTGAGCACTGACATTCCAGAGTCAAACGTCAGTTCGACATCTTCAACCAGCGCGAAATCACGAATGAGCAGTTGAGTCAGCATTACAGCCCGTGTTGTTTCAGTTCCCGGAGTAGTTCGTCGGCGCGTTGCTGATCACCTTCGGCTTCAGCCCGTGTAAGCTCGTTCAAGAGGCCTAACCGTATCTGTTGTTGCTTGCGACTTACGAACTCTCTCAAGTGTGCTCTCAGTTCATTGTCAATCGAATCTGTATCCCATTCCATAGCTGCAATGCGGCTCAGTTCTGAGCGCGCTTCTTCATCCTCCATACTCTCCATCAATCGAGCGGCGTTAAGTGTACCGTCAATCTTGTATTGGGTGATCATGGCAGAATACAAGCGGGCGAGCTTTCTAGAATCCAAATCCTCAGGAGAAACGGCGGCGAACACATCATCAATGTTCCCCGGGTTGTTGAGTAAGAGGGACAGGAAAGCTGTTTCTCTTGAAGGTGGTAGGTCGGTAGTCTCCTCTGCAACAGGAAGAGTTCCTACTGCAGGCGCTATCACTTTTTCAGGAGGAATTCGCAGAGTGGCGGACGCTTCCAGAATGAACAACTCTCGCCGTGTGGGATCGCTTATCTTCGTCGCGATTTGTGCAAATTCGCGAACCAGTCGTTCTTTTGCTACTGAACTAGCTGCGTCGGGATCGATGTCGTACAAGAGGTATTCAAGGAAACGTACCGCGTTTTCACGCAGCTCTTCAATCCGATCTGCTCCATGCTCACGAGCGATGGAATCCGGGTCCTCACCCTTGGGAGCTGCGATCACTTTGACTTCCAGGCCGGCGTCAAAAAGGACATCAACGGATCGTAGCGCTGCCTTGCGTCCGGCTGAATCAGCATCAAAGAACAGGTAAACTTCCTCGGCGAATCTCGCCAGCAGCCGCGCCTGTTGCAGACTGAATGCGGTTCCGGAAGAGGCCACGACATTCTTGATACCTGCCTGCCACAGCGAAATCACGTCGAAATAACCTTCAACAACGATCACTGATTTTTCATCGCGGATGTGGTCCCGCGCGAAATTGAGTCCGTAAAGTACATTGCTCTTGCTGTATAAAGGCGTCTCTGGGGAGTTGACGTATTTTGCGTACTCTCCCTTTTTCATCGTCCTTCCGCCGAACGCTATCGGCTTGCCGGAGAGATTGAAAATTGGAATCATCAGGCGTTGTCGGAAACGGTCGTAGTATTTGCCGTCCTTGTCGGATTTGCTTACCAGCCCGGCCTGGGCCAGTTCGTCCGGTTTGATATCCTTGGTGGCGGCATGTTTGAGAAGTCCATCCCATGCTTCGCCTGCAAATCCAAGCTTGAACTGCTCGATACTGGCCAGTGAGATGTTTCGTTTTTGCTGTAAGTAGTCTTCGGCAACTACGCTGTACTTGCGTTCGAACAGCATCCGGTTGTAGTAATCTACCGCTACCTGGTGAGCGTAGTTAAGGCGTTCGACAATATCTCTCCGGGCGTCAGAGGTAGTTTCCCTGATCGGTATGTTGGCGCGCCGGGCGAGC
>QNAF01000232.1 GCA_003641405.1 Candidatus Zixiibacteriota bacterium
ATGTCCAACACCTTCAGGCCGTCAAAGTCGCAAGCGTCCAGAATATGATTGATGCGGTCCTGACCGCCATACGTCGGGATACTTTTGAAATACGGCATATCGATCCGCTGGTATACCCGGCCCTCGCGCTTGGACGACGCGGCGAACAGCTTATCAGCAAACCGCTCAAACTCCTTATCGACCGTCAGCCGGACCTCTATTTCTCTGTTGCCGAGGTGTTTCAGGATGCTTGCCCTGTGCCTGCCCCTGCGGGTGCGCATATAACCGTCTGTCTCTATCGCAACGTTCAGGTATGGCTCGTCCGTCCAACCGTTGTCCTTGATGGAACGATACAGGTCAATGAACATCTGCGTGGACTGTTCGGGTGTAACGCCCCGTTCTTTCGGGCTACGGTAGTATGTCAGTTCTTCCAACGGCACGCCAGCGTCTATCTCTTCCAAGGTGCGTGCGTTCCGCTGTGCAATACGATGGTTTATCTGTAAATCGTCAGACTCCATCTTGATTGTTTTTCCTGTCTTAAACGGGTTCATATTATATCACTCCCGTATTATTAATGACTGTAACATCGAATCTTTCTTCCCAGTGGAACCTCACAAGCCACTCGTCAGCATACTTGAAATAAATTCTCTTAAACTCTTCTTGGGCAGGATTTTTAGAATAAAATAAATTGTAAAAGAAATCGTCAAACCTATGGAACTGGGTCTTTTTCTTGAAGATTAATATATTATCGTTAGTGTCAACTTCCCAGACGTGCGAATCAATTCCAATTAGCTTCTCGCAGAGAACACGGGGGCACTCAATGTAGCCAGCCTTACTAATACGCATAATCTCTTGGCAAGCCTTGATTGGGTCTGGGACATGCTCTAAGACTTGGACGCAAAGCGAGTAATCGAACTCTTTGTCCTTGAACCTGCTCATGTCCTGAACGTCGCACTCTATCATGTCGGCAGTGTCAACTATCTTTGGGTGGACCCCCCGCTGGTGCTTCTCAGACTCGTAGTTGGTTATAACGTCAGCCCTCGGGCACGGGTTGGCACCGCCACCTATCTCAATGACTTTCCAATTATCATGGATGGGTATGTACATATCGTTGGAACAGCCCACCTTGTAAACCTCGGAGTCTATACGCTTGGCCCCCCGAATATGTCGTTGATAACCTTCTGTCTTTGACCAGCACGCTCTTGTTTCTTGCCCTTATGCAAATTATTATTGTGCAACCGATACTGCCAAAGATACTCGTCAACCCAACGCTGGCGTTTCTTGAACTGGACAAAGTTACTCATAATCGCATGGAACACACTATACGCCTTAAACTCAGTAACCCTTAACTTCCAACCATACCAGTCCCAGAACTCGCTACTGAACAAGGAATGGTCGCAAACGAAGCAGTCCTTCTTTAGAACGGTAGTGTTCGGCTCTTGAGAACGGTATTTACTGGTTTCTATACCAACCGCGTTAACCAACGTGAAGTTGGGGTAAACCAAAGTGGCATTGTCAGACTCGGCCTTCTCAACCATCTTCTCGATATAGTCAGGGTTATAAATGTCGTCTGAACCCGCGAAGATGGTGTAGTCCGCGCCCAGGTATTTAGCGAACTGTAAACCGATCGACATGCTCTCGTGCGCGCCCCTGTTCTCGTAATTGGTAATGACCACTACATTGCCCAGATACGGAACTAAGATGTCCGGGGTTCTATCGGTCGAAGCATCGTTAACGACCAAAACGGTTACACGGCCATACGTCTGCATAAGTAACGAGTTAAGGCACTTCTCCATGAAGTGCTCGTTATTATACGTCGGGACTATCACTACTACGTGCGGTTCGTCAGGGCCGTTAATAGCGTCCAAGAACTGGTCGGTTATAACCTCTTTCCCGAACCTGTCCTCAACATACTGACGGTTCTTAAGCAATAACTTACGCTTACGCTCTGCGGGTTTCCTTGACCATTTCTGGATTTCGTCTATCATGTCCTGTTCAGTGTCGCAGACCCAGTTGGCCCAGAAGTCCTCAGGGTTACCGCCCCGGTCCCAGCCACGGACGAACGCCTGTAACCCACCCAGCAACGCCTCGGCAATGTTATAACCGAAGCTCTCATACTTGCTAGTACTCAACAGCATATCCTTGCCCTTGAACAACTCGTTCACATCCGTCTTATCGTCGATTGTGTCCAGATCAATCGGGCTCGTTATAAAGTCAACGTTAACACCGTTCGCTTGCAGGATTAAATCGTCAGGGCTCGGTGGTGGCATCGCCCTAATCGTCATATGATACGTCTTCGGTAACTGTTCCATCACACGTATCGCCGTAGGGTAGTCCTTGACATCACCGAACCGGAGCGAATACATCAGTATCTCCTTACCGAACTTCTGCCTGTCTTGGAACCGTATCTGCTCGCAATCGACGGCATTGGGGACAACAGCAGTGCGGACGAAAGCCTTGGGGCACTTCTTCATGAACTCGGCCCGGACATCGCGGTTAACGAACACCAATAAATCGGCATTGCCCCAGTTTACCCTGTCGATGTGGCTCTTACCAATCTCGTAGCGGTGGCATCTAACCACTACCTTGCACTTTCTCGGCGACGATAGAATCTGTAACAGGTAGTCTTCTGCCCACTCGACCCATAACACATCGCATTTATCGTATAACAGGTCAAGCTTGTCAAGGTCGTAGCAAGTAATAACGTTATAACCCAATTCACGTAATTGTTTCAGTATCGGTTGAGCGAAATGGTCCCAGCTATGGTCCTTGGTATAGAACCCAATCGTCTTAATCGGCTTGTCAGGGTTAAGGCCCGCTTGTGGCCCCGTGTACTCTTCCAAGGGCAGGTCCAGGGTATAGAACGGGCAGTTCTTTGCCGCCTCGTTGACGTTCTTAATTGTGGGCTTCTTAAGCCGTCTCCGGTAATACATCTTACGCTTCTCTAACAGCACGTCTTTGGGCTTGCACCGGGCATAGTGATGAAAGTAAATGTCCAACCGTTCGTGTATCAGCTCCGGGGGCAGGTTCTTCTGCGTTTCAACACCGCCCGTCTGCACGCCGTCGTCATACGCCATGTAAATATCGCCCTGGAAATCGCCACCGAAATGGAACCCGTTATCGTTACGCCAGATACGATGCGCCACGCACGGGTACTTGGTATGGTAGTGCTTATCGTCGCCGATAAAGTCTAGGTAACTGACCCGGACTATCCGCGCATCCTTGGCCTCGGCCTCTTCAATCGCGCCTGGGACCATGTTCAGGTCGGACGGTAGCATCGCCTCGTCACCCGCCACTATGAATATCCAGTCAGACTCGCACCGGGCAATACCCTCGTTAATCGCCTTGTATATCTGTTTCTCACTGCACTTGTGCTGGAAAAAGACCAGGTTATTGTACTCCTTGGAGTATTTCGCAAGCATCTCCATTGTCCCGTCCGTGGAGCCGGTGTCTACCACTACCAGCTTAGGCACATACGGTAACAACGAGTTAAGCATCCGGTCAAGGAAGTAATCAGCCTCGTTCTTGACAAAGGCAAGGAACGTCACGGGTGCGCTCTTAAGCAACAGACCGCCAATCACGTCAGGGCCAATCGCGCGTGAGCCACCGATAACGGGCGGGTAATGCAACTTGTTCGGGTCGTCCATGATGCCCCTCCGCACCAGAGCGGCCACCTTCACGTCAGCCTCGCAGGTTACCCGATACGCCTTGTCCTGCTTGGTATACTTCTCGAACGTGTCAGAGTGCCGGTAATAGTCCAGAACCGTGTCGTCAATGCAACCAATCGGCCCTTTCTCGTTCAGTTTAAGCCAGATGTCCCAGTCAACACAGAACCCCGCCTTCTTATCGGGTTTCCATACCTCGCGGAACACACTGTCCCTGAATAGGGTAGCACAGCAATGCACCTTGTTCCACGAAATCAAATCGCCAGCGTTAATCGGGAACTCCTGGGCATAGTGCGGGTGGACCGTGCCATCCTCGTCGTGCCATCTTACCTTGCCCGTGACCGCGACGTATGATGGGTGCCGGTCCAGGAACTTACCAAGCTCGCGTAACGCGCCGGGGTTCAAGGCATCGTCGGACCCGAGGACCAGCTTATAATCACCCTTAGACTCCCGAAGCATAACGTCCCATTGCGTAACCGGGTCTTTGTGGTAAAGGTGCTCCGTTCGCCGGTAAGTAATATGTTCATCGTCCAGTGAACGGATATACGCCTCAAGGTCAATGGTTGAGCCGTCATCGAGTATGTAATGCTCGTAATCGTCCAGGTTCTGGTCTTTCACGGACTCTATCGCCCTTTTCAGGAAACTCAAACGCTTGTTCGCTTTCGTGCAGTAAACCGGCGTGAGAATACTAAACCTTGTCATTTTAACAACCTCTTGAGGTTGGTTTTCGGGGTCAACTTAACCTCGTCCTCCAATGCTTCTATTAGAGCTTGATGTGGGATACGAAACCATACATATTTCCTTTCTGCACATTCAAACTCATTCCATCAACCTCTTATACGTCCTTATCAAATCGGTTATCTTAAGGTCTTGACTGTTCGCACAGCTCTTTCTCCGGCTATTGTTAGAATAAAACTCTTTCTGGTCCGCATTAAGCATCCGAAATCCTTTTATACCATCAACAAAACCGGATACAACGTCGGGATTGGTCACCATATGGTCCACTTGTCCAAGGATACACGGTAAACCGATAATGAAACAAC
>QNAF01000233.1 GCA_003641405.1 Candidatus Zixiibacteriota bacterium
GATATACAGCGGCCACGTCGATACGTCGGCTAATGTCCCCATGCCCTGCCGCTTGAAGGCCAAGTATGCGGTAGTTTTCTGTATTATACACCATTTTGAGGACCATTGTCTTAACTTCGGGCATGTATTCGGGTTTGTCAGTGAAGCTGCCCCATACGGTTTTCACAGGGAATCCTGCTCGCAGAGCTTCCTCCTCGGTAAGCCCGACGGCACCGACATTCAAATCAAACACCTTCAGAATCTGTGTCCCAAGAACGCCAGGGAACTCGACATCGCCACCGGCAAGATTCTCAGCGATCACACGTCCATGACGGTTGGCCAATGATCCCATGCAGAGGTTCAAAGGTTTTCCCGTAAGCTGATGAATCGACTCCACACAGTCTCCGCCGGCGTAGATGTTTGGGTCTGATGTCTGCATCTTGCTGTTTACAGCTATTGCACCGCTGGCGCCAATGTCCAGACCGCTCTGACGTGCCAACTCCACATTCGGGCGCAGGCCCACGGCTAGGAAGACGTAATCCGCAGCGATATCGTTACTGCCACTTATAGAAACGACCGGTTGACCGTCGCTGCTCAGAGTGACACTCTCTACCATACAATCAGTGAGAACCTCAATGTCCTGATTGAGCAGTTCCCGCTTCACGAGCGCAGCCATCTCCGGATCGAGCATTCCCGGCAGGAGTTGTTTTTCTCTCTCTATCAGAACAGTCTCAATACCCCAGAGGCTCCCCACAGCCTCGGCCAGTTCGCATCCAACGAAGCTGCCACCAACTATTGCAACCTTACCGATTTTCCCTTGCTCCGCCAGTTTGCGGAAACGGATAGCGTCGTCCGGGGTGTGAAACGAACTGACTAACTCTCCCTGGGAGACTTCGAAAGGTGGATTTACCGGTGAAGCTCCGGTAGCAATAACGAGCTTGTCATAGCCGCATCTGAATACTTCGCCGGTGGCAAGGATCTTCACGGAGACGATTCTTGCCTCTCTGTCGATCTTGATTACTTCCGAGCCTGTGGTTGATTCGAACCTTCGGGAATCTCTGAAGAAATCGGCATTACGGGGTACACCATATGGTGTGGCTGTCAGACTGTCGAAGCTTGCCAGATCACCGGATGCGAAGAAGGGGAGACCGCATGACGAGTACGATAGGATCTCATCCTTCTGGAAGAGAGTTACTTTGACGTCTGGATTGCGTCTGACCAATGTGGCCGCGGTTTTCGGTCCTGCGGCAACGCCACCAACTATGACAATATCGGATTTCTGCATCGTACACTCAGCAAGTGAGGACCGCCTTGATGGCGGTCCCCGTCTGGTTGTTTTCGGATAGGGCGAGTCCTTCAGGGGACTGTTTGTGCCTGCATTCTCCGTTGCTTACGTAGGTAGTTCCTTCCTGACGGACAACGCGATTTTGTAGAAGCCTGTCACCAACAGCAAGCCCAGTCCGTAGACTCCGGCAGAGATCATTAGCTCCGGGAATGTCGGTGTGTACTCGGTTACAGTGCCTAACGGTGAAGGGATAAACCCGGCCACTACCATGCCAAGACCCTTGTCTATCCAGATCGAGGCAAACACCGTAAGACAGGCGAAGACAAGTATGCCTTCCTTCCGTCGCGTACTGGGGTTGAGCAACAGGATCAGGGCAAGTACGGCCAAAGCCGAAGATACCCACATCCACGGTGCCAGGGCACTGTGTCCGTCCAGACCAAGGAACAGGTACTCAAAGTGAGCTGTATGGTGAGGAATGCTGCTGTAAGCTACCGTAAAGACTTCCATCAGTATGAAGAACACGTTGAGTGACATGGCGTAGGTGACTATCACCGCCAGTTTCTGAACGGGTTCCTTACCGGCGTCAAACTTAGTAAACTTCCTCAGCAACAGGCAGAGCAGGATAAGCAGTGCCGGGCCGGAGGAGAAAGCCGAAGCCAGGAATCGCGGCGCCAGGATAGCAGTCATCCAGAATGACCGAGCCTCCAGACCGCAGTACAGGAACGCTGTCACGGTGTGAATGCTGACTGCCCACGGGATTGAAAGAATGATTATCGGCTTGATCCATTTGGGCGGAGCGATTGATTGCCGTTCCGAAGTCAGCATCACGTGGGCGATCAGTGCGTTCAGTACAAGATAGCCTGCCAGGGACACGGTATCCCAGAACATCGGTGAGCTTGGAGAAGGGTAGAGAAAGACGTTGATAATTCTGAACGGCTGGCCCATATCGACGAAGATAAATGTCATGCACATTATCACGGACGACACCGCCAGGAACTCACCCAGAATGGTTATCTTGGCGAATTGCTTGTAATCGTGCAGGTAGTACGGCAAGACGACCATTACCGCTGATGCGGCAACACCAACCAGGAATGTGAACTGGGCGATGTAGAATCCCCAGGTGACGTCTCGGCTGAGTCCTGTAATGGTCAGTCCTTCGGCATACTGTCGCAGGTAGAATATGAACCCCAGGCCGATTACTGCCAGCAGGGCAAAGATCCAGCCCCAGTATCGCTTGTCTCCACTGAATGCTTTTTCTAACATGTTGGCCTCATACTATGTAGTAAATCTCTGGTTGGGTTCCCAAACCTGGTTTCCGACGTATTGTGAAGTGCTCTCGCAGCAAATTCCGGACCTCGGAATTAGGATCTTCCAGATCTCCGAATGTCAGAGCACCTTCTTTACAGGCTTCAACACAGGCCGGCAACTTCCCGCGAGCGAGCCGCTCATCACAGAGCGTGCATTTCTCAACCACACCTCGCATGCGGGCTGGGAAATCCGACCGGACCTCTTTGATATGCGGACGCGGGTCGCGCCAGTTGAAACTTCGTGATCCATAAGGACAAGCCGCCATGCAGTATCGGCAACCGATACAGCGGTGCCAGTCCATCATCACTATTCCGTCCTCTTCGCGTTTCCAGGTGGCACCGGTCGGGCAGACCCGTGCACAGGGAGGATCGTCGCAGTGGTTACAGAGGACCGGAAGTTTGGCGTGTTTTATGGCTTCCTCGATATGTTCATGGCCCTCATCGTGAAAAGCGTGATGGAACGTCTCTTTCCAGATCCACTTGATTTCGTCTTTGGGGTTGTCGAAATCAGGTACGTTGTGGACGTAATGGCAAGCTTTTGAGCATTCGTTGCAGTCAGGTGCCGCCATGCATTTCCGAATGTCGATGACCATAGCCCAGCGCTTGCCTACCAGTGGTGCGTGGGTCTGCGGTGCTTCTGTGCTGTCAACGGCATTGTCAGAAAGGACATTTCCTGCCGAAGCACCAGCCAGTCCAAGGGCTGTCAACCCTGATAGTCTAATGAATTTCCTTCTATCAATACTCATTGCCCCAACTCCTCCGGGATCACGTGACAGTCCCAGCAGTATGGTTCCACTCCCAGATAGTCATGACACTGATCGCAGAACTTCTCTTTGCTTGTGTGACAACTCAGACAGGTGTTGGAAAGACTCTTTTCCCGCATCTGTCCATCGGTTGCGACCTCAAAGCGATCGTTGTTTCTCACGACATCATCGCGCCACTCGTTAAGCAGGTTCATATGGTAAGCTGTCATGTACTCAGTGTCTCTGATACACTGCTCCGCATTGGCTGGTTTCTCCAGTTGCGGAGCGTAGTCTGCCTTTCCAATCGCTACGTTGTACCAGAACGGGACTGTAACGAGCAATAGAAAGATAAGCAGGCCGATAGTGACCTTTCCGGCGTCATACATCCTTACTCTCCTCCTTTCCCGCGTAAGGTGTTCCTCTCAGGTCGGTTTCTCGCTTATGTCCGCCCGTCATTACGAGAGCGTTACCAACCATTTCATGAACACCACCAACGTCCACGCCGGGTACCCAGTACTCCAGCAAGGGAGGGAGGGTAGCTTTGTCAATAGCACACATGCACAAGAGAATGTTCACGTCGTGTTTTTCATGAACGAATTGTACGGCATTGGCTCGTGGCATTCCGCCGCGGAATCGCATTTCCATGTTTTCGTCTGTTCCCAGCCCAGCTCCACTTCCACAGCAGAAGGTCTGTTCCTTGATGGTGTTCTCCGGCATTTCGTGGAAGCTGTTGCACACGGCATTGATTATGTAGCGTGGTTCTTCGATCATCCCCATCGCCCGGGCGGGGTTGCAGGAGTCGTGAAATGTCGGACGCCAAAGATCGTTGCGAGAAGGATCGAGATTCAACTTGCCATGCTTGATCATGTCGGCAGTAAACTCGGCGATGTGTACCATTTTGGTGGATATGGTATTTTTGAACTTGGTGCCGGTAATGGGAGAAACGGGTTCCTCCAGGAAATCGGCCGGGCCGTTCATGGTATCCATATACTGGTTGATAACACGCCACATGTGACCGCACTCGCCACCAAGTATCCACTTCACACCCAGCCGTTTGGCTTCCATGTATATCTTGGAGTTAAGCCGTTTCATCATGTCGGCGGAGTGGAACAGCCCGAAATTGCCGCCCTCAGAGGCATATGAACTCCACGTGTAGTCTATCCCGATCTCATGGAAGAGGGCCAGGTAGCCAAGCAGAGTGTAGTAGTGAGGGGAGGCGAAGTAGTCCGCCGAGGGTGCGACAAACAGGATCTCTGCGCCTTTTTTGTTTATCGGCGCGTCTACCCGGATGCCGGTGATTTCCTCCAGCTCATCGACTGCAAAATCGATACTGTCCTTGAAACCGTGGGGCTGAATCCCAAGGTGATTGCC
>QNAF01000234.1 GCA_003641405.1 Candidatus Zixiibacteriota bacterium
CAATCTCACTGCTTCAACTTTGAAAGCTCGGTCAAACTGACGACGCTTCTTGGACATAAACACACCTCCTGATAGAAGTTAACTCTATCTTCTCGATGTGTCCACAATTCGGGGGAGGTTCATTGTGATCTGCAGGACTTCTAGATCCCAATATCCAACTGAACGCCGTGATACCTGATAACTACAGAGAATGCGAGATAGGTGACTCTATAGGGCATATTGCCTTACTCGACATAAAGGAGATCCAGGCAGAAGTAGCGCGTGGGGAAGACCTGATCATTAAGTGCTACCCTCAGAGCCTCTTTGATAGCCTTGGCAGCGCGAGTGTTGAGCCGTCACCACTTCTAAGGGATTTGTCAATCAGTGGAGCCTGGACCAAATTCCTTAATCGTGCCAGTGAATAAGGTTTGCTCATGCTCTCTCAATTTACTACCTGGTTACAGAGGTTCGGGTTTTAGAAGAGAGGGCAAGTGGGGAGTGGGAGCGAGGCTCGATCCATGCTAGCTACAGTACGTAATTTTTCGGTTGTCGCTTTCGGCTGCACGGTATACCTTTATGGCCAACGCGCCCAATTGAGTGCATGTGTGTATAAAGGAGCAGTCACGCTGCCGGAGAGCCCTGTAGGTCAGGACCCTTGTGGTCCTGACAGTTTTCTCGTACTATATTGATGTGTCCAATCTGCGACGATACGATCCCGAGGGACGGCCGATATTTGTGACGTGTGTGACGTTCAATCGTGCTCCTATTCTCACAGACAACGTTGCCCTCGCTTCTGCCAGCTATCAATACGTACGTCGGTTGGGTGCGAAGGCTGTGGCATGGGTGGTTCTCCCGGATCACTTTCACGCGGTGATTGAGCTTGGGGATGCCTCGCTTTCCGATGTTGTCCGTCTGTTCAAAGCGAAGTTCAGTGGTCAGTATCGCAGTGCCCGCGGTGTGAAGAGTGGGCGCATCTGGCAGCACCGATTTTGGGATCATATCATCCGTGATGAGTCAGATTACGCTCATCATGTCGATTACATTCACTACAATCCGGTCCATCACGGGTTGGTGCTCAGCCCGTTTGATTACGCATTTTCATCAGCCCATCGCTGGAAGAGAATGGGTTATTATGATAGAACCTGGGGTACGGTAAAGTTGCCATTGGTTGAGAAGTTGTATGGGGAATAAAGGCGTCAGGACCACAAGGGTCCTGACCTACTGATCTTTCTTGCCCCCTTTCGCGGGAATAGCCCGGTAGCAGAACCAATCGAGAGGCTCGGTCAAGGCGGACAGCCACCCGTAATTTTTCGGTTGTTGCTTTCGACTGGACGGTATACCTTTATGGCCAACGCGCCCAACTGAGTTCAGGCGTGTATAAGAGGAGCAATAGACCGGCGAAGCATATACACTCGCAAGCAGTATGAGCAATCATGATGCCGGAAGCTTGATAGGGAAGAGAACATGTTTGTTCTACGCAGCTTGAAAGGATCGAGATTGAATATCAGTCGTTGCAAAATCATATTAGGGCCACTAGCCCTGGTAGGGCTGATCGCCCTGTTGTGTCTGGTTACGGTGGTCGGAGGATGCGGAGACGATGGAGTGAGCTCAACCAGTCCGACTCCCGGGGTTGCTTATTGGAAGCAGATCACGGGCCTGCCAACCATGGACAATCGGCACTGGGAGGGAATCTGGGGAACTGACGCAAACAATATCCTGGCAGTTGGCAGGCAGGGAGTGGTATCTCATTTCACCGGCGCAGGCTGGGAGGCTCGTTCCTCTGGCACCGACCGTGATATCCTATCCGTCTGGGGCACTGCCGACAGCGCGTACCTGGTTGGCGATCTGGCCGATTCAATCGACCAGGAATGGGCTCTTCATCATGCGTGGGGTACAGATGTTTTCTACGAACGTGTCACCCCCGGTCCGAAATTGTTCAACGCACTGATCGATGTGTCAGGTACTTCGGGCAACAACATCTTTGCAGTTGGCACAAATGGATACATCGCCCACTACAACGGCAGTGCCTGGTCAAGCATGACCCAGGGTGGCACTGTGGAACTGAAATCCGTGTGGGTAGCATCCGACAGCAGCGCCTATGTGGTCGGTACATACGGAACGGTGCTGCACTACGACGGTACGGATTGGAGTGTGATGTCGAGTCACACACAAGCGACACTCCGAGAAGTATGGGGGTTCTCAGACAACTCCGTCTACGCTGCGGGCAACAGTGGCACTGTCCTGCACTATGACGGCACATCCTGGAGTCAGATGGACACCCCCGTTGAGATGGCGCTGTACGGCATCTGGGGAACGTCTGACAACAACCTGTACGCCATTGGTTACGGCGGCACGTTGATCCACTATGACGGCACTGCCTGGACGGAAGATACCTCCGGCACCGGGTTCATACTCAGAAACATCTGGGGGACAAGCGAAAACAACATCTACATCGTGGGCGACTACAATCTGCACTACGACGGTACCGAATGGGCTCCTTTCACGGTTCATAACGACACCATAAATTTCCTCGATATCTGGGCGCGCTCCGGGGCCGAAATCCTGGCCGTTGGCAGCAACGGCATGATTCTGCGTAGCGGCAACAGCGGTATTGGGTGGGACAGTCTGACCAGTAACAGCAACGAGAACCTCAACGGTGTATGGGGCAATCCGAACGGCTCCGTCAGGTTTGCTGTAGGTGATTTGGGAACTATTCTGTATCTGGACAACCCCGAAGGCACAGGCTGGGCAGATCAAACACTGAGTATTGATGCTGACCTGAACGCAGTGTGGGGCGTCTCAGATTCCGCGGTGTGGGCGGTGGGTGCCGATGGCGTCATCGCCGAGTATGACGGTCTGTCCTGGGATACTATGGCCGCTCCGGTCGCGGTTGATCTCAGCGATATCTGGGGTTTGACCGACTCTTCTCTCTTTGCAGTCGGTAACGGTGGGACCATTCTTCGCCATACAACTTCATGGACCGAGATGACCTCCCCAACAGGAGAGCACCTAAACAGCGTCTGGGGCTTCTCAGAAAACTTCGCGTTCGCGGTTGGCAACGGTGGTACAGTCCTGCGCTACAACGGTACTGACTGGTCAGCGATGGCAAGCGGCAGCGGTATTGATCTGACGGCTGTTTGGGGAGCTTCTGAAAACGATGTTTTCGCGGTGGGGTCTGAAGGCGAGATTCTGCATTTCGACGGTACTTCCTGGAGCCTGATAGAGACTTCTGTGGGCGTTGATCTTTATTGCCTTTACGGCATTACCGGCACGAGTGTCTTTGCCGGTGGGGCGTTCAATCACCTGTTAAACTATAGCCAATAACGAATCCTGCAATCAGCTCGAATAGAAAAAGACCTCCGTGAAGAGACACGGAGGCCTTTGTTGTTTTTGCGGTTAAACGCTCTATGCGGCGTATACGGACACGCGCTTGCCGGACTTGCCCACACGTTCAAACGTGACAGCCCCGTCAATCTTAGCAAACAGAGTACAGTCCTTACCCATGCCGACATTTTGTCCCGCCCTGATCGGAGTGCCGCACTGGCGAACGATTATTGAGCCGGCGGTAACAACTTGCCCACCGTATGCTTTGGTACCTCGTCGCTGTCCGTTTGAGTCGCGACCGTTCTTGGAAGAACCAACACCTTTTTTATGAGCCATCTCTAACCTCTATTCCTTAACCAGTTGTCTCTACAGCTATCGGCAACTTTGGACAGTAGACGAGCCACCGTCAAATCCACCGAGGCCGACTAATATAGCCTTTCCCGGCCAGAAGGCAAGCATATTCGTAAGTTACGGCAACACTTTATGTTAGCCGCAGGTTCAGCTAAAGCCTTGTAGGGCATGTCTGTTTTCAAACCTGCCTTTTTCCCCTAGTGAACAGTGGGGGGGCAGATGTCCACATCTGCCCGGTTCATACCGTGCGCGGCAGATTGACTCGTCTGCCGGGACAAATGGAGAATGGCGGCGCATGTGGACATAAACACACCTCCTGATAGAAGTTAACTCTATCTTCTCGATGTGTCCACAATTCGGGGGAGGTTCACTTGCCCTCTCCCCCAAATCCCCTATATTCTCAGGCAAAATGTGAACTGTGTTACATGATGGAGTCTGTGATGAAATACCGCGTTGAAAGCGACTCGATGGGGGAAATCAATGTCCCGGCTGACAAGTATTACGGCGCCCAGACCGCGCGCTCACTAATGAATTTCAAAATCGGCGGTGAAACTATGCCCAAACCGCTGATCCGCGCGATGGGTATTCTCAAGAAATGCGCCGCCTTGACCAACGCCGAGTTGGGGTTGCTTCCGAAAAACAAAGGCAAGCTGATTGTCCGGGCCGCACAGGAAGTTATCGACGGCAAACTTGACGACCATTTCCCACTGGTAGTCTGGCAGACCGGATCCGGCACCCAGTCGAACATGAACAGCAACGAAGTCATCTCCAACCGGGCTATCGAGATGGCTGGCGGCAAGATGGGCAGCAAAGACCCTATCCACCCCAACGACGACGTCAACAAAGCGCAGTCATCTAACGACACCTTCCCCACCGCCATGCACATCTCCGCAGTGGAGCAGATTCACAAAGAACTGATCCCAAAAGTCACGCTGCTTCGAGACACCCTGCTTAAGAAATCCAAAGAATTCAACAAGACTATCAAGATCGGCCGCACGCACCTGATGGACGCCACGCCGCTGACACTTGG
>QNAF01000235.1 GCA_003641405.1 Candidatus Zixiibacteriota bacterium
GTATAACCCTGATGCTACGGTCGAGGAGATTAAGTGGGCACTCATACAATCGGCTCAGGATCTTGGAGAGACCGGCGAAGATAACGCCTATGGTTACGGTTTTGTAAATGCGTCCAACCTTCTGGATTATCTGCCCAGTCCGAATGAACCCAGCCTTGCTCTGGCCGGGCATACTGTTGCTGAGGGGACTACTTTCCCGAATAGCCAGTTTGACCTCCAGCTTGTTCTGACGAACAGCAAGGGGAATCTTCAGACTGTAGAGGGACGTCTGTCGGCTCCGGCCACTCCCGGAGTGACTATCCTTGAGGACACCAGGAACTTCTATTTCGGAGTTGGTGGTGTTGTTGCCACCAACAGTACCGCGTACACGGTGGCTTTCGATGGCACGATCAACCATGGACAGGAAATTCCGTTTACGCTGTACCTTCAGAGCGGAGGCACGGTCTATGAAAGTATTGACTACGTGTTGATTGCTGGAATTGCTCCTCATGGTGAAATGGGAGATCATTCTGCCGGCCGGGTTGAGTTCACGGTCTCCGATTTTGGCCAGTACGGAATGGCCGCCGGTTCGATCTACGGAGCGAATGGCACGGGATTCAGATACAACGGCGGCGACAATCTCCTGTACGAGGCGGGTATTATTGTCGCCCGAAATGAAGTCCAGTTGTCCAGTTCAGTGCGCGGCGCAGACGGAGCACTCCAGCAGTCCGATTTCGTGCCCATACAGTCTCTGAGTTCAACCTGGACCGGGATGGATCAAGGATATCACCGTAGTGCCAGGATGGAAGATTCAGCTTCGGATGTGACCATTCCCGTCACAGTGTCGCAGGAATCCATTGATTACGGGGTGTTCGGTGATGATGGCATGGTCATCATGAAGTATTACCTGATCAATAACTCTCTTGAGAGACAAACCAACTTGCACTTTGGTTTCCTTGCTGACTTTGACCTACCCGGCAGTAGTGATATAGTTTCAATGGACGAATCTCTCGAGTTCATATATCAACAGGGCGAAAGTGGTCCACTGACAGGTCTGGTTGCGCTGTCCGGCATCTCGGCATTCAAGTCAGTGGCCAATGGAGCTTCCAAGATTGGTTTTTCGAGGGCCGACAAGTTTGCCTTGGTTTCATCAGGGTCAGATATCCACAGCGGTCTGGTCGATGATCCTCTGCTGGTCGTTAGTGGCGGACCGTTTGATCTGGAGTCTCTGGACTCAGTCGAAATATCCCTGGCACTGATAGCGGCGGACAACTTCGATCAGCTCATTACCCAGGCCGTCAGGGTTAAAGAGCGGTACGCAATGCCGACGTCAGTTGACGAAGGAACTCAGAATACGCCATCGACATTCAGCCTTAATCAGAATTACCCCAATCCGTTCAATCCGAGCACAACCATTTCGTTCTCGCTTCCGGGCTCAGGTGAGATCAGCCTCGTCGTCTACAATATGCTTGGACAGCAAGTCAGGGAGCTTCTCTCTGGTCAATTCCAAGCCGGAACCCATTCCGTTGAGTGGGACGGATCCGATGATACCGGTCGTCAGGTTGCCAGTGGCGTATATTTCTATCGTTTGAACACCGAGGAAAACTGTCATAGTCGAAAAATGGTCCTTTTAAGATAGTGAGAATTATTTATATTGTTGATGCAACATGCTGATAGGTCTTGTCGTCAGCATAGTAAGCAGATTATATAAAGGTCCATATCATGAAGGCTCTGTTTATAGCAAGATGGCTGTCGGGAGTTTTGATTGCCCTGCTGGCCCTGTCGAATACTGTCCTGGCTCATTCCCCCACTGAAGAAGCTCTGGAGAAATTCATCAGTGAGGGTGTCTGGGAGCAGAAGGTTGAGAACTTGAGGAGCTTTGAGTCTCGTCTGCAGGCCATAGCCGGTGAGAAGATTGAGTTGCAGCGGGAACGATTCAGCGTTCGGATGGAAGCGGCATCGGCTGATTCACAGGTAGTTTCCCGCGTGATCGTCATTCTCGTAGATTTTCCGGATTTCAGATATGATTCACCCAGCTATCCGATCCCTATCTCGGAGGGCGGTGGCACCCAGGATTGCTACATTGCCGGTACTCAGGCAATGTTCGATTCCCTGCTATTTTCCGTAAATGGTGTTGATCCTGTGCATAACCCAACTGGCTCACTAACGGATTTTTACCTGGAGAACTCCTATGGAAAATTCATGATAGTGGGAGACATCTACGGCTGGTATACGATGCCTCAGAATTATAGCTCGTACGTCGGTGACAATGATGGGCTTAGTGGCGGTGCTGTGCTTGCAACTCACGCTGTTGACGCAGCGGAGGCTGCCGGTGTGAATTTCTCCCTATATGCTGACGAAGATAACCAGGTTCCTGTGATGGTGGTGCACGCAGGTCCCGGAGCGGAAGCTGGAGCTTACGGCATCTGGTCACACCGCTCTGTCATGTCGCCATCGCGGGTATATGACGGAGTTATGATCAGTGACTACGCAATGGATCCGGAGGAGTACGCTCAGGGTCTGTCAACAATAGGTGTGTTCTGTCATGAATGGGGACACGTACTGAGTTTGCCGGATCTGTATGACATTGACTACAATCCGGGATCACAAGGTCTGGGTGTGTACAGTGTGATGTCAGGAGGGAGTTGGTCTGGTGGTGGCCGAAAACCTACCCAGTTTGATGCCTACAGCAAGTGGCGCCTGGGGTTCTCTGGAGTCCACTGGTTGACAGAAAATCTGACCGACGTTGAGTTCCCGCAAGTAGAAACGAATCCCGTCATATACGGACTACAAAAGAATGGCAACCCAGCTTTGATGGAGGCCTGGTTTGTCGAGAACCGGCAGAGGGTCGGCTTTGATTCGCTACTTCCCGCGGAAGGGCTGTTCATATACCATGTGGACTTTACTGTCTATGCTCAGAACAATCCTTATCGCTACAAGGTGGCAGTCGAACAAGCTGACGGTCTTAATTCCCTGGCGTTTGGCTGGAGTTCTGGTGACGCGGGGGACGCGTGGCCCGGCTCTACGAACAACCGCGAGTTTGGTGATTTCACCGTACCAAACGCTCACACAAATGCAGACGATTCACCATCAAAAATCGGGGTGTGGGACATCAGTGACTCTGATTCCCTGATGTATGCCAATCTTGATATTGAGTACTCGCATCCGTATGTCGTTCTCGAAGGCGATTCTATCACGATGTCTGATCCCGCTCCGGGTGGCGATGGAGATGGTGTGTTCATCCAGGGTGAGACTGTGGAAATGAACATCGAAGTCAGGAGCCTTGCTGGGGGTGGCTTCAACCCGGTGGCGATCCTTACAATCGACAGACAGGAAATCGAAATACTGGATGGGGAAGTTCCTTTCCACGCCCCACTGAATCCTATTTTCTCACAGCACACTCTGGTACCACTGGTATTCCATATCCCTGAGGATTTCGAGGCATCAATCACGGAATTCACTATTGAGATTGTGTCGGACTCGCAGTATTTCCCAGGCGGGGATCGGACTTTCCGCGACACTATACAGTTCCAGCAAGTTCTCGGTGAGACTCGGATACTGCTTGTAGACGATGATGGCGGCTATTCAGACCAGTTAGGTCTGCTCTCGAATTTCGATCGCATGAAACTGATCATCGACCAATGGGACAAGAACACAATGGGGCCCCCCACGGCGGAAGAGTTGTCCGATTATAGAACGGTATTCTGGACCACCGGCAACCCGACCAGGGAGTGCCAGATTACAGCCGGGGATGTCGCTGTGATGAAGGGGTACCTTGATGCTGGTGGCAACCTGGCCTTGGTCAGCTCTGTAGCTCCAGCGCATCTTCAGGAACTGGATTCGGTGTTTATGGCGGACTACCTTCACGCGAATATAGTTGATGTGTTCACGGCCAATAATTTTCGGGGTTTCCCCGAACATCCTATTGGAGGAGGCATTCGCTATTCCACGATTCTCGGAAATATAAGTTTCCCTGTGCTCGAACCAACAGGGGGCGGTCATGAAGCTTTCGTGATTACTGACTTCAGCGGTGAATACGAGGCCGGTACTTGCGGTGTGACCTACCGGGATGGGAATTACATATCCTTGCTGCTTGGCGCACCCTTTGAGTACTTGAAGGACAACGGCATGGGCATTGGGATTGCGCCGAAGGATACGCTGATCAACAGGATTCTTTCATCCTTTTCGAGCCAGGATATCAATTGCTGCATCGGAATACGAGGAAATGCGGACTGTGATCCCACGGATTTGGTCGATGGTTCCGATCTGACCGTTCTTATTAACCACCTCTTTATTACCTACGATCCCTTGTGTTGCGAAGCTGAAGCCGAGCTTGATGGTTATCCTGGGATCGATGCGGTCGATCTTACAATAATGATCAATCATCTCTTCATAACTTACGAACCGCTTCCGGAGTGTCCCTGGTAGCTCAGGTCACCGCTTGCAGCAACTGTTTTTGTTAATCACTTGCTTTTGGTATTCTCCCTGGCTGTCCCTGTTGGGGGTCTGTAACAGTGTGGACATCTATCGGACACAGAGTTTTTCAACAAGTTCATTGGGCGGTTTTCTGTTGCAGTTAGACGAGTCCTTCGCGGGTACATCAATTGACATTTGGTTGTGGTCGTCTATATTCGAGCCTGAGGTTGTAGCCTATGTTTCGAACCGCACCCGTCATGTTGGGCCAGTATCGCCCTATCGAC
>QNAF01000236.1 GCA_003641405.1 Candidatus Zixiibacteriota bacterium
AAATGCCGATCAAGTTTTGGCAGAACACTAGTCGGGCCATCAAAAATGATGCTGGCAAAGAAACCCTGGACCAAGCCGTTTATTTCGTAGGCCAGGCGACGCGTACCAAGACGATTCTCTCGATGAACTTCTCCGCCGTCGTTCTTGATGATATCAACGACTGCCGTAACATGGCGATCGATTGTCGCATCATCTGTTTGGGGGTTAATTACGAATACTGTTTCGTAGGTTCTCACAAAGGGTCCTCCCTTCGGACGTTCTAAAAGGTTCAAACGGCCTTGCCGGGTCCTACATATCTTCCGGCAAAGCAGGGCAACTGTTGTATCGCATCATCGCCTCTTCAAGACGATGGTCTATTGCAAACATAACGGCTTTACAAGCCGTGTCAAGCATGGTCTTTACTCGTTCGGTCTCTTCGGCAAGAAACCGGCTGAGCACAAACTCGGCTATATCTTCAGTATCGACCGGTGGGCCGATTCCCAAACGCAGCCGTTGGAAGTCACCGGTACCAAGCTCTCCGATGATAGAAGCCAGTCCGTTGTGTCCTCCATCCGAGCCATCAGCCCGAAACCGAAGGGTTCCTAGTGGCAAATTGATATCATCAACTACCACCAGCATTTCGGACAACTCCAACTCGAAATCATCGAGCAGAACTCTTACCGCTAACCCGGAGCGGTTCATAAGTGTCGTCGGCCAAGCCAGAAACACTTCCCGGTCAATCGCCGGCTCTCTTCCGGTCGGCTTTACAGCGAACTCGTAATGATCTCTGCGGGCACCGGTTACGGCGTTGAGTTCACCGGCAAGCCGGCTCAGAGCTTCAAAGCCTGTATTGTGCCGAGTGCCGTTGTACCGGGTTCCGATATTTCCCAGACCAAGTACCAGTGAGATCATAGTTCACCGATGGCCTTCCTGCGACCATAGCCGCGGCAAGGTAGGTAATCTGTATGGAAAGTCAAGGGAGATCGGCCTCTTAGCCGGAAAAACACTCTATTCTTTCTTTTGCAAACCCTTAGTCTATGGGAATCGTCTCGATGGTCCCTGATGCCGGCACGGCTTCACCCGGCTCTTCGGGGTCCACCTTCTCACCACGCAAGAGCTTCTCGGCAGTTTCTACCAGCAAGCCTAAATTGAGCTTGGTCACATGGGCATCTGCCTTCA
The DNA here is from genome assembly GCA_003641405.1 of Candidatus Zixiibacteriota bacterium. Classification (GTDB taxonomy): domain Bacteria; phylum Zixibacteria; class MSB-5A5; order GN15; family FEB-12; genus B22-G1. The sequence continues at coordinate 1,159 of QNAF01000236.1, forward strand.
GATAGCTTGCCCGCGCCTTCATCCCTACATCACCAATAGAGGAATATACCAACACCGGTGTATCCGGTCGCTCCGACTGCCTGATTCTCATTGTCAGGGCCAGACCGTCCATTTGTGGCATCTCAACATCTGATATCACGAGGTCAAATGGCTGTTTCTGGTACTCCTCCCAGCCCTGCGCCCCATCGCTGCTCTCAACAACCTGGAACCCCAGACCGGTCATCTCAGAGACTAACATGGCTCTGACAGCGGGCGAATCCTCTGCAATCAGCACCCTCTTGCCGCTGAAGTCGGCTGTGCCTTCGTACGAAGCGACATTAGCCTGCTGAAGATACGGGCATAAATCGAGCAGAATGGTCTCGTAGTCGAGCAACTGCACCATCCGATCCTCTGTGGGTCGGACAATACCAATTGTATACTTGTGCTCAACACCGCCGAAAACCTTCTCAGCATCGATAACATCTTCCCACTTGAAGTGGTGTATCCAGTCAACACGTTCCACCCAGAACCCGCATAGCATACCAAAGAACTCTGTCACTATCAGTTTATCACGCTTGGTCTCAGCCGTATCTATCCCCAGGAACGTGGCCAGATCAATTACCGGTATGACATGATCCATGTCTTTGAATATGCCCTTGATAGCCGGGTGGGATTCGGGCAGTTGTGTGAAGTTCACCAGTTCGTTGATGATCTTGCTGACCTTGAGGATATTGATCCCAAACACAATACCTGCCACGCGATACTCCAGAACTCGCAACTCGTTTGAGCCGGTCTTGAGATATGATTCAGCATCCATTTTCATAACTTCATTCCTTTGCCTTTAGCAGCCTCACTGAAAAGACCGCCCCCCCCTTGGGGTGATCATCAGCAAGGATTGTACCACCCATCCCTGTCATTGCAAGCCTGCAGAAGTATAGACCCAGTCCAACCCCTCGGTGCTTGCCCTCAGAGCGAACTTTCAACTGTCCGTATTTCTCAAATAACTCATCGGTATCTATATCGCCGAGCCCGGGACCGGAATCCTTCACATGTATGAATACGCATTTATCGCCAGGCTCCGTGTAGACAGCAATTGTTCCACCGCTGGGAGTGTGGCGGATAGCGTTGTAAACCAAGTTATCAAGTATCCTTTTCAGGAGTTTTGGGTCAGCTTGCACAGGAATGTCGCCAGCGTTGTTCGTAAAAGTGACCTTCAGACCGTGCTCCTCTACCGAACCTGCTGCCAGTTCGATGGCTTCTTCTATCACAGCGCTTGGTACCAGGTTGGAAATCTCGACCGGAATACCGACCTTACCTGCTTTGACTACTGCCATGATATCGTATAGAATTGTCTCCGCTCGCTCCAGAGCAACGAGAGATGATCTGAGCAGTCTTTTGTGAATCTGCTTGTCAAGGTCGAAATCCCCCGATTCGATTTCTCTCATGAGATACTTGACAGAAGCGAACGGTGATTCTAGATCATGGATGAAGATAGAGAATATCTCCAGCCAGCGATCCGTCTCTTCCTGTGTGCCTGTGTCGGCAGCGAGAGATTTACTTCGATGTTCTGTTACTGAATCCATTTTCGCCCTTGAGTAAGACTACACAAACCCCTTCGTTTGTAATATCGACTATTTCTTCCAGACTATTAGCAGATTTGGAGAGTAACACGGGCAGATGAAGGCCCAGCAGGTCGGGTTTCCTTGTGAACCTGACATCCTTCTCAACGTTCGGTCAACCCCGCAAAAAAGGCCTCCCGAAGGAGGCCTTATCTTACTTTTTCTCTTACCGAACGACTTCAGATGTTCTTGATTATGAACTTGTTCGGGTTCATCACCTTGCCATTACGCCAAACTTCGTAGTGCAGGTGCGGACCGGTGGATTTACCACTGTTACCGATGGTAGCAATGACATCACCGCGCTTGATCTGCTGTCCCCGCTTTACTTTGATCTCGCCAAGGTGACCATACCGGGTCACAAAACCGTAGCCATGATCTATCACAAGCATTTTGCCCATGTTGCCGTACGTGCCATACTTCTTGACACGACCATCTGCTGGCGCTATCACCGGAGTGCCTGGGTGGTTGGCTATATCAATGCCGCGATGGAATTGTCTGCGCCCTGTAAAGGGATCATTCCTGTTGCCGTATCCGCTGGAAAACCAGCCCCTGGCAGGCATGATAGACGGGGTATGGTCAAGCCGATCCTTCAGATCGGTCAGCGACTTCTCAACTTCATTGTACTTCTGTAACTCGAATCTGGACAAGCGCAGGAGGTGGTCTACTTCAGCCTCGGTGTTGTAAGCCAGCAACTGAGTCTGGCTCATTGCGGCAAGCGAAGGCGGCTCGGGTCCACCCACACCAAGCTGACGTTCATCAAGACTGATCTCCGGCAAATCAAATATCGTCCGAACGGCGATCTCCTTTTGGACGAGTTCTCCCCAGCGCGAGTTGGCTTCCGCCAGCGACCACCGAAGGTTCTCAAACTTGTCAGCCAACTGTTTGTTCTCGGCTTCCAGTCGAGCCATTTCGGACTTGTCCACGTGATGATCGACGAACGAAGAGGCAAAGAAGAAAACTGCCAACAACAATACGGATAGAGAGATCACACCGGCCCAGAGCAGCCAGGCATAAACACTGATTTGTTTGGAGACTCCCTGAGAATCGGGAATAAGTATGAACGTGAGCTTCCTGCTAAACATCGAATAATCCTTCATAGTACTTTATCATCTGACATACCATATCACGCATCCCCAATGGAATTAAACCGCAACGCGCAGAAAGTAGGCCAGCGAACAAATGCTGTCAAGCCTAAACAGTTCAGTTTACTTGATCAGCAGATATTCATTGCGAAGAATCTTGTTCACAACCTTGGTCAGCTTGCTCGCCTCGATCCTCTGCAGACTGTACAAGTGCCAATAAGTCTTTTTCGGCAACCCCGAAATCTTCTTCTTCTTATCGTTTTCTGCCATGTCAACTCCCAGTTGGGCTATTCAGTCACCCGATAGAAGCCGGTCAAAGCCTGTCTTCCTGTTTATCGGGCAATAAACAGCGTTAATTCACATAATTGTCCGCATAAAAGAATGCACGAACTATGCCGACTATTTTGTAATGACCCCCATAAATCATACATGAGTACTAACGGGCTGACAGACAATACGTTACGGGCGTAGGGCACCAACCTCAGCAACTCATAAACTGCACATTTGCTGCAGAAATAAATCAGGACAACCTCTTGCACTGTTCAACAAACAATCAATCCCTGTTCAAATCATGGGAATCCTGTCAACTGTTCGGGATTTCGTTACCATCGAAAAATTGACACAAGCACACCTTCCGAGTAAATTGGCACCGACCCCGGACGCCGAAAAAGCGAATCGGCGACGACGGGGAACAACCACTTTCGGGAAAGGAAGCTCGATGTCATACTTCTCCGGCCAAACAGTTCTCATAACCGGTGCCTCGGCAGGTTTCGGCGAAGCAGCAGCGCGGAAGTTCGACTCAGAAGGCGCCCGCCTGATTC
>QNAF01000237.1 GCA_003641405.1 Candidatus Zixiibacteriota bacterium
TAGCTGGTCCAGCGCTTCCGGGTCGCCGTTGAGAAAAACCCTGGTACCATCGAAATCAGACGGCAGGCCGTCATGTTCAATCGCGATATACAGTTCACCCGCTTGAGAATCTTTGCCGGTCGGCAGGGTGCTCGGCAAGGAGTCAACCGCCTCGGGCGAAAGATCAATGATCGAGTCCTCCAGAGCCAGATACATATGTTTGACACTGGCGTTGACCAGTTTTTCCGAGGCGGCACTTGAGAAAAAGAAGGTCTGCCCACCTTCTCGTGGCTCCTTGTAAAAGAAGCTGGCGTGTTGATCGATCTCAACCACGGCGTCGGCCGGTTCGCATCGCATTACCGTGAAAGCCGGTACCGGCCAGCGCCGACACTCAGGCACCAGCGCTCTGATCAGTGACCGGGTGGCGATATCCCACACCTGGTCGATACGCTGATCGAGCCTGGACAACTGGAAGGAATAGAGCTTCAAGAGCGTGCGAACGATCGGATCGGCTCGTTCAGGGGACTCAGGCACGTCGGGATTCCAAGCCCTCAACTGGCGGTACAGATCTGCGAATATCTCATCTTGAGATTTGGCTTTCTGGTTTTTTGCTGAAACAGCGTCCATGCGAGCTGTCTATCCTATCCTGTAGGTGGATTCAAATCGCTTTTCTTCGGTTTCGTCACGATAGTTACCGCTGACCTTAACCACTACCGATACCGCCTGTTCAGAGCCGGTCTGGGCGTGAGCGACATTGGCGACCGAGACAGTTACGTTGTACAGTCGTCTTTCGTAGAGACCGATAGCGTTACGAAGGCTGGCCCGCAGGTCTGATTTCTTGGCAACATACAGGTCGGAGAATTCCTTCTCCCAAAGATCGCTGCCAAACTCCGTATCAAAAGGGAGCATTCCCTTACGGGTGCTGATTAACAACCCGATTAAGTGTCTGATGGAATCGGCCAGATCTACCCTATCGAGGTATCCTTCACGCAAGACCAGTGGGAGAGACAAATAGTCCATACTTGTTTAATTCAGTTGAATTACCGAACCCTGTACTTTAACGACACCGTTGCCCTTTACATTCACCATGGTGCCTTCAATGTCAGTATTGCCGGTTCCCTTTACCTTGCAATTGGCCATCGCGCTTACTTCAATGTCTGCTGACGCCTTCTGTTTCAGGGCGCCTCCTGATTCAATTGCTATGTCACCGCCGTCAGTGGCTATCTTCATGGCACCACCGGCCCGAAGCGTCATATCGCCTTCACTCTCAATAGCGATATTGCCGTCTCCCCCGATAGATATGTTGCCCTCACTTTTTATGACAACGGTTGGTTCACCCGGTTCCATAGTGAGAGTGATAGATGTCTTTCCGTCCGCCTGGGTGATATGGATCTGTTCCTTGCCTTCGGTGTCATCAAACTGAATTTCGTTGCCGGATTTGGTGCTGAACACTTTCAGGAAATTGGTTCCGTCAGCAAGACACTCGTCATTTGGCAGCGGAGGTTTGTCAACTGAGTTATACGCCGAGCCTATTATAACAGGTCGGTCCGGGTTTCCCTGGTCATACCCGACCAGAACTTCATCATCAACATCCGGAATGCGATAGAGACCGTGATCGGCTCCTGCATCCGGGGTAATCACCCTGGCCCAGGTTGTTTCATCGGCAGTCCCCCAGGGTACATGAACCTTCACTCGTCCCAGATTATCGGGGTCATTGTTGTCCAGCACTTTGGTGAAATGCAGATGGGTGGCCGACTTGCGCGAGGATCGTATCCCCGGATAGGCCACGTCCAGTGGGCAGCAGCTAAAATCGTTATGATACTGGCCACTTTCATCGAAATAGTGAGTGACTTTTTGCACCCAATATGAGCCGTCGATATCTCCCATTCCATTTATCTTGACACAATGCCCCACGCCGACGGCTGGGTCCACAGAGGTCCCGCAGCACTCAATCATGCGACCTACTGCCGCCTCCGTGTCTCGCAAAGCTGTCTTGTCAATCGATGACTGTATTGGCGTCTGGGCCCGAGTAGTGAAAGAACTATCACTCTTCCCATAGACTTTGTCTGAAGCGTCCAGCGACTTGGTTGAGAGTCCCGATGGCGCTCCGGGCAAATCCTTGCGTACTTTCTGACCGGTCAGGAATTCCTTTTTCGTGGGGTCCCATACGGCCCCGTCAAAATTGACCATGCCAGTACCAAGTCCGATAGAAAAAGCGCCCAGGGTCTCTCTCCAGATCAACTCCGCGGGTGATGAACCGGAGGCTTTGACGGCGTGAAATTCCTTGCCGCTGTAGAAGGCGAACAGGCCAACCGACCCGGCCAGTCTCATCACAAATTCGTAGTCGGTTTCCCGGAACTGGACACAGTATTCCTGTTTCTCCCCGGCCGTATCAACTGTTCCCACGGTGAGAGGATTTGACCTCAGAACACTGCTGATAGAATCGCTTGGCAGGTTATCCACAAATAACGTGTTCTTGCGCGCCCCATCCATCGCGATGGTAGGACTGTGGGCTGTGATTAGAACACTGTTGAGTCCGTCTATCTGACTTTCCAGACTGACTCGGGTTACTATCCCAATGAAATCGAGCTGTCCGGCTTTCTTCAAGACCTGCCCCTCCGGGCCAATGTTGACTGAAACGGAACTTCCCAGAAAACCTGAAAACTTTGCGGGGTCATCAATATCCTGCTGACTGTTCTGAGTGCCAACCTGGCGAATCCGAATCTGGAGGATGTGATGATTGTCTATCGGCTGGGTCAGCACCAGCGAAGAAACAGTAGCTTTTAACTCTTTTCCATCAATTGAGATCGCGCAGACAGCCGGAGTGCGAAAATCAAGCTGTGGTGACTTTCCCTTGTTGTCGCCAAAATCTCTATTCTGAAAGTCTGATCCCGGCTCAATTTCTGCTGGCATCTGCTGGCCACCTTCTGTCTACAACTTAAACAACAGCCAGGCTGAACAACCAGTTCAGCCTGGCCAGCCGCGAGTTTCTACTCTTCCCAACGATTGTCTATTTCCGCATCACCGATAGTGACCTTGTGAGCTGATATTTCAAAAGTCTCATACACCTGGTCATCGGGATTATTCTTGACATGCGGAATCATCTCTTCATAGGCAGTGATAAAACCCTCTTCCCAGGTAAGGGTTTTCATCTCGTTGTCATCGGGGTTCTTAAAAGTAACTTTGCCGGCTTTCCAGTTGGGCTTGCTTGAATCCATCGCCCAGCGAGCAACGTCCGTCTTATCGTCGGATTCCCGAACGATCTTAATCGCACCGGCGTGCGCGCGATCTGACGGGCGGCCAGTTTCGTCTTTGGCTGTATACAAACGGTAAGATACCGAATAAACATTCTTGTACACCACGCCATCAATTTCCAGAACAGGTCTACGGGCCATGAGGCTACTCCTCTATCCTTAAGGTTTCATAACTTGCGGTCATCACAAGTACTGGTTAATGTCCGTTGCTTCAGAACAAACAGAATCCGCCACGCGGGCCATTGATTACTATTTGTCCTTGACGTTCGTCTGATCTCCTTCACCCCAGGCCATAAACTCGATATTAAATGTCCTGGCCGGATACTTGGGGTTGAGCTTCACCTGGATATCAACTTCCTGTTTTTTGCGCATCTCGTCGTCGGCAAAGACCTTGAACTCATAATCCTCAAGGATGTTGCCCGGGCCGGTGATCGCCTTCAGGAATTTGTCAACATCCTTGCGCATGGCGTCGATAAACTTCTGATCAATTACCGAGAAGGTCTGCTTGTTCAGGTAATTGCGCAGAGTTTTGTAAACATAGTCATAGGTACGGCGAATGGAATAGTTGTTAAACGTTTCCTTGCTAAACAGAGTGGCCGAGCCCATCGACACCGCAGTGCCTTCGAACGTGACCATCGGGTTGACGCCTTTTTCGTTGATCTTGCTGGCATCGGGCTGATTAGCCCGAAAGCGCAGGTACTTGGCGTCGGCTATCTTGCCATGCTTGAATCCGGCCATAGGTTGCTGCATGCCGACCGTTGTGTCACCCTGGTACATCTTGCCGGCCACGGCGGCTGACGGTGGGATCCACATGTCATCGTCTTCGTACTGATTAGCGGGGCGCGCCTGGATGTAGTTGGCGAACAGCGTGACATACTGCTTGTAATCGTCGATACCCGGCAGGTTAGCGTAGCTGGGATCGTCAAGCATCTCCATGACCTCGTTCACACTCTCAAAGTTTGGCAGGTCGGTCATAACCTGCATTTTGTTGGGCATGCCTATCTGACGTGCGAAAGTATCGATATTCTCGACGCTGCCCAGGTAACCGGGCACAGCCATCAAAGAGAAGCATTCCTTGATACTCCACTCCCGATAAAGTTCGGCAACCGCTCCGGCCAGTTTTTCAAACTTGTCGCGATCATCCGGATCGGCAAGTTCTTCGCCGCTGACGTTGGCGAAATAGGCGTTTACCTTTTCATCCGGTTCCTGCTGGGCATTGGAGAAGAACTTATCGATTGCCCGATAGGTGGTTTCCATCTCCCGGCTGGACCGATGAACCTTCTTCATGCACTTGTCCAGATTCTGTTCGAGCTTGGCGGACTGTTCGTTGAGACCTTTGCGGACATCATCGATATTGTCGCTCTTTGAGAGATGCTCCTTCCAGAGTTTCAGTCTCTGGGCCAGCAA
>QNAF01000238.1 GCA_003641405.1 Candidatus Zixiibacteriota bacterium
ACTCAACCTTGTCACACGACTTGTGAGCCGATTGTGGCGTCCAAACACAAACATAGGTTGCCATGCACCCTCATCGTATTATGCAACGTGAAAATAAGGGTTTATCAACAAGCCCTGAAAGGTGGGCCACCTCGAACCTCATTACCCCGGGACGCAGACACCTTGATTGACTCTGGGAGCATCTTTTCAGGCGTGACTAACCCTCTCCCCACTTGACCCCGTCGCAATACACCCGTAACTTCCCTGAAACCTCTCCGGCGACAAGGTGTTACTTAACGTACAGAGATGTAACACGTGTCCTCGCGGAGAGATAACCCGAGTGCTCGAACAAACACTGGCAGAAATGACCGGCAAAACTCAGAACAGTATCGTGCCCTGCGAAAGACTCCGCTACTCGCGGCTGTTTCTTGATCACGTGGTCGATAAAGACCCTGCGGCAAGTTTCTTTGCAACCAGATCAGTGGAGGATGCTGCTGTCCAAGTCGACCGCGTCAGCTTCGACCGTGTGAAACTGAGCGCCATTCTCCGCAATCAGAACGAGACCTATAAGGCCGGCAAAGCGGCGTTTCAGAACATTGAGAAGCTCAAAGACGAGCGAACGCTGTGCGTCTTCGCCGGTCAGCAGGCCGGTCTTTTCGGTGGCCCGCTACTGACACTCATCAAGGCGCTTGGTTTGGCCAAGAGTGCAGGCCATTTATCAAAGCGGCTGAGCCGCCCGGTGATTCCGATTTTCTGGATTGCAGGCGATGACCACGATTTCGAAGAAGCCAACCACACATTCGTGCTTGATCGCAAAGCTGAACTGTGCCGCATCGCTTACGAGACCGCGCCGACTTCCGAATTCCCAACCGCCGAAATCCAACTCTCCGACGAACAGGAGTTGTCTCGGGCAAAAGAGCAACTTCGCACCTGTCTGGGACAGACGGACTTTTCCGACGAATTATATGCGCTGATCGACCGTGCCTACACGCCAGAAGACACACTGGTGACGGCGTTCGGAAAGTTCATGGCGCACCTCACCAGAAACCTCGGTGTAGTTTTCTTCAGCCCCGGCGACATCGAGGCGAAACAGCACGCCGCGCCGTTATTCAAGTCGATTGTACAGAAACAGGCCGAGATTCACGAGAAACTCAAAGTGCGCAGTGCGGAGATAGAGCGGGGTGGGTATCATCTTCAGGTCAAGAAGAGCGAAAACGCTGCATTTCTGTTTTACAATCTTAAGGGTCGCAAACCTGTTCTGCGAGATGGCAACAGTTTCGTTGTTGGTGACACTGCTTTCAGTGAAGAGGAATTGCTTGCGAAAATCGACGAACACCCGGAGCATTTCTCACCTGACGTGTTGACACGCCCGCTGTTGCAATCCTATCTGTTCCCGACAGTTTCGCAACATGGCGGTCCGGCGGAGATCGCCTACATGGCGCAACTCAATCCGCTTTTCGAACTGCTTAACATGCCGGCGCCGTTTTGCAGAGTGCGTCCAAGTGTCACTTTGGTTGAACGGCACATCGAAGAACAGCTATCCGAGTATGGTATAGCTTTCGAAGAACTGACGGATGATATCGAGCAGGTCATCAACCGCGTACTGGCGGAATCGTTCCCGCCGGACCTCGACCATGATTTCAACGCTCTTCGTGAGGCGGTGCAGGATAAGTTTGACCGGTTCCGTGATCAGGCGCTTGATTTCGAGCCGCGTCTGAAGGATTTCGCCAGGCAGACACATGGCAAAATCGACTACGCCCTGAAGTCATTCGAGAGCAAACTGTTCTCTGCCCATAAGAAGAAAAGCCAGCGCACGCGGGAGCGCATCTATCGCCTCAACAACACGCTATACCCGAACAGGGGTTTGCAGGAGCGCACTCTGAATATCACGTACTCTCTAGTTCGACACGGGTTGAGCGTTGTTGATCACCTATATGATTGTCTTGACAGTGAGGAGACAGCACATCAACTTGTCAGTCTCACGGAGTGTAAGTAAGTATGAATATCGGTATCACATGTTATCCGGCAGCCGGCGGGTCCGGCGTTGTCGCCACGGAATTAGGCCAGCAACTTGCAGCGCGTGGACACCAGGTGCATTTTATCGCGTACGCTCTTCCGTTTCGCCTGGACCAGTTTGACGCCAACCTGATGTACCACGGTGTGGAGACTACGTCGTATCCGTTGTTCAAATTTCCGCCGTACACGTTGACACTGGCGTCTAAGATGGCAGAGGTTGCTCGTAACTATGATCTTGACGTTTTACACGCTCACTATGCCGTGCCGCATGCAACCTGTGCCTACCTGGCGCGTCAGGTTCTGACAGATTGTGGCGGCAAAATGCCAAAAATCATCACCACGCTTCACGGCACCGACATCACGCTGGTTGGCTCGGACCCATCATTCTATGACATCACGCGTTTTTCCATATGCTCCTCAGACGGCATTACGGCTGTCTCTAAGTATCTTGCCGAAGAGACCAGGGAAGTCTTCAAGACTCACAAGGACATTCGAGTCATCCACAATTTCTTCGATCCACAACGGTTCAAACCGGGTGTCTGTCAGTGTCAGCGGAGTGAGTTCATTGAGGAAGGCGAGTTTTTGATTACGCACATTTCGAATTTCCGACCCGTTAAACGCACGCTTGATGTGATTGACATTTTCGAGAAGGTTTCTGCGGAATTGCCCGCGCGCCTTCTGCTGATTGGCGAAGGTCCCGACACCGTGTTGGCACGTCGGCAAGTCAGCAAGAAAAAGCTCAATGGTCGCGTGAGATTTCTCGGCAACCAGACCAAAGTCGAGGCTGTTTTGCCTTGTGCCGACCTGTTCCTGCTGCCGTCGGAGGAGGAATCATTCGGCCTGTCGGCACTTGAGGCACTTGCCTGCGGTGTACCGGTGATTGGGTCGTCCGGCACCGGGCTGGTTGAGGTTGTGGACGATTTCAAAAGCGGGTACCTGTTGCCGGTGGGGGATACGTCATCTATGGCACGGGCTGCAATTGCGCTTCTGAAAGATACCAGTCGCCACGCTGAGTTTAAGAAAGCCGCAGCCCATCTTGCGCTTGAGCGTTTTAATGCCGAGCAGAAAGTCTCCGAATACGAGGCTTACTACCAGGAGGTGCTTGATGGCTGAGAACACCCAACTGGATGTACTGGCGATTGCCGCCCACCCCGACGATGCCGAAATTACCTGCGGAGGTCTGCTCATAAAGATGGCTCGCAAGGGACACTGCACCGGTATTCTGGATCTGACACAGGGCGAAATGGGAACCTATGGCGACGAACACGATCGCAAAGGGGAAGCGGACGACGCCGCCAAAATTATGGGCCTGTCGTACCGACACAATCTCAAGCTTCCGGATTCGGCAGTAGAGCCCGATCGTGCGAGCAAGCTGAAAGTCGCCCAGGTGCTCAGAGAAACACGGCCGGAGTTGGTCGTGTTGCCACATTGGGAGCAGCGCCACCCCGACCATCTGGCCTGCTGTCGTCTGGGCTATGACGCCTGCTTTCTGGCTGGATTGGCCAAGTTGGAACTTAAGGGTGAACCGTTCCGACCGCACAAGATCATTTACGCTGCTTACTCACGGGCTGAGGGTTACTCGTTCCTCGTGGATATCTCCGAGCAGATTGAGACCAAGATTTTGGCCGTTGCTGCCTACAAGTCACAGTTCGGAGAGTTTACCGGGCTTTCCGATTCTGATAGCGAAGCCCACCGGCGAGATATCTTCGCACCCGGAGTGTCGATTTTCGATTTTATCCACACGCGCGCCCGCTACTACGGCCAGCGCGCGGGAGTTGCGTTTGCAGAGGCATACACAATCAAGGAATCGATCCTGATTGACGACCCGTTTGAAATGAAAGTAAGGTCTCTATGAACTCCTGTGATAGCAGGCGTAGGGCAGAACTCTCTAGCGGTTTTGCCGACGTTTTTGGTAGAAGCACTGCGGCTTCTGCCCTACAGCTGCTGTTGAAGGGAATCTACCAATGACTCGTGAGAACAAGAGCAGAAGTAAATTCTTGATCTACAATGCTCTCAAGGAGGTAATTCAGTTTGCAGTGACCTTTGTTGTACTATACTGCATTTTGCACTATCTTGTTGGGGCGCCGCTCGCATTTGTTTTACTTTTTGTTGTTCCGTCAGTCACTCTCTTCTTGGTGTCCATCGGAGCTCGGTATACGCTGCTATACCGTTCAGAGTGTCCCGAGCTACCTAACGAAGAGACTCCTAGCGAAACGGAGCGTATGAGCATCCTTGGAGAGTTTATCCAAGCTACCCCGTTTAATGAAGGAGACAGAGATCTTCTTCGTGAGAAACTGAAGGGCATGCTGTTTACCTTCATTGCATATGCAACTCATGCCTATTCCGTGGTTTGCTTTGCGGCGAAAGAGCCGTACCCCGTTGCTGAAGCCATCATGCTTGTAATAGGATTTGTGGCTCTCTGGGCCCTGGTGAAGCCTCTAAGTCGAGTCATGATCACGAATCCACGGTTCAAGCGCCTGCTACGGGAGATGAGAAGAACTTAGGTCGGGGTGGCCCACCTTTCAGGGCTTGTTGATAAAGTCCTTTGTTTTGGGTGTTGCATCTTCTAGATTTTTTACATGCAGACAAGACGAGAGCGATTAGGTTTAGAG
>QNAF01000239.1 GCA_003641405.1 Candidatus Zixiibacteriota bacterium
CAGAGCTGTCAGCGAGTTCGGAGACGGCAACGGTTGGAGCGGGGTCTTTGAGAACGCGGCTATCAGCCTGGACCAAGCGTTCGAGAATCTGTTTGGCTTTCTTGATATCGTCATCATAGCCAATACCGAAGACCAGGTCAACGCGACGAGTATCTTCCGCAGAGTAATTGGTGATGTTGCCGCCCATAATACTACCGTTGGGAACATAAACTTTCTTGTTGTCGGGGGTCTTGAGAATGGTGTTGAAAATGCTGATAGACTCAACAACTCCGGAGGTTCCGCCGGCTTCGACGTAGTCACCGGCTTTGAATGGTCGGAAGATGATAAGCATGATACCGGCAGCAAAGTTGGCCAGTGATCCTTGCAGCGCAAAACCGATTGCCAGACCGGCGGCACCGATTATGGCCACAAACGATGTTGTCTCGACACCAAGCTGTTCGAGCACGGCGATGAACAAGACGGCCAACAGGGCGGTTTTGGTCAGGCTGACCAGAAACTTAACGAGGGTTTCGTCGGCCTTTGATTTTTGCATCAGTCGTTTGACGATACCGGTTAGGATACCGATAACAATGCGACCGATGATCAGGGTGGCTATGGCACCGACGACTTTCCAGCCATACAGCGTCAGCCACTCAGTGATAGTGTCTGTCAGGTTTTCCATTTCAATTCCCTTTCAGAAGTGTTTTTAGTCGATTCGAGTGGTCGAATATGCGACGGGGTTGGGAGAGAGTCAAGGGGTTTGGGAGGGGAAGTAGGTCTGCAAGGCCTACACCGGCACCAGGGCCAGCATGTAGTCCAGAAGCTTAATCACACCGTTCTTGCCATCGTCGCCGACTTCCATCGGTGGTCCCACACACGCAGGGCAACCGGAGGGGCAGGGGCAGGTCCGCACGTGCTGGCGGCAGGCCTCGAACAATTTGTCTGACTGTGAGTAGAGCTTTTCGGACAGTCCCACACCGCCGGGGATATTTTCGTAGATATAGACAGTGGGGCGCTCGGTGAACGGGGCGCGTACATGTGAGATCGACCTGAGGTCGCGGGAGTCACACATTACCCACAGCGGGGCGATCTTACCCAGCACGTTGGCCAGCCCGCGAAGCGAGCCGCCGAACTGTGCGCCTGCAATCTCTAACCTATACGCAATATCACCCGGAAATGAGTACCAAAATCCGTTGGTGTGCATTTCAAGCTCGGGCATTTTCAATTCTCCCGAACCGACATTCTCGTGTGTCTCAAACTTGATCTTCTTGAACAGCACAGTCGTGCAGGTGAGTGTCACTTCGCCCCAATGTTTTCGAGAGTCGTCGCTGGTGGCTTCCTCGTCTTCTACTCGAAGCACTTTCAGGTCGGTTTTGGTCTCGGCGTCTGTGTAATAGTCGGTGTCAACTTCTTTGACATATGCTTTCTTGCCGTCCCAGTCGAGTTCCGTCACCTGGTATTGTCTGGCACCATGCAGGTAGATGGCGTCAGGGTGGAGGAATATGGGTGCTGAGAAGTAGTCCACTTCTCCTATCACTTCGCTGTTATTCGATCTGTTGAGGATGACAAAGTTGTCCGGTGACGCTGATCTTAAAGAAACCTGCTGTGCGGGGTAGATGTCCGAAGACCAGTGGTAACGATCACCCGTGCGGTGGAGGACATTCTCGGAAGCCAGGTAGTCGAGAATTTTGCCGCTTCCGATATCATCGGCGTATTCCTCTTCGTCAAACGGCAACTCGAAGGCGGCACACTTGAGATGGTTGGTCTTGATGATCAGATTGTCCGGATCGATAATTCCGGATTCCGGCGTGCGCTGAAATATGTATTTGGGTTCGCCGCACAGGAACTGGTTGATAGCCGAGGAGTTGGCGACCATGATAGTCAACGAAATGCTGGACATTCTGCCGGCCCGGCCGGATTGCTGCCAGAGAGATGCGATAGTGCCGGGATAACCGACAATTATCGAGACGTCCAGAGAACCGATATCGATTCCCAGCTCCAGCGCGTTGGTAGAGACAACGCCTGTGATCTCACCGGAACGCAGGCCACGTTCAATGCGGCGACGTTCGTGGGGAAGATATCCGCCACGATAGCCGGCCACTTTGATTCCCTGATCGAAATCTCCTTTGAGTTCCCGCTGCAAGTAGGTAAGAAGGACTTCGACATACAATCGATAATGTGCAAATACGATAGTTTGAATCTTCTGTCGCAGGAAGGACTTCGCCAGGCGGGCGGCTTCTTTCACGGCCGACTTGCGGATACCAAGTTGTGGATTGACGACCGGCGGGTTGTACATCAGGAAATGCTTCTCGCCGGAGGGCGCTCCGTTGTTATCGATCAGCACGGGTCGGCGTCCAATGATGCGTCCTGCCAACTCGTCAGGATTGGCGATAGTTGCCGAACAGCAGATAAACTGAGGGTTGGAGCCGTAGAACTTGCAGATGCGCCGAAGTCGCTTGATGACGTTTGCCATGTGCGAGCCGAAGACTCCACGATAGTAGTGAACTTCGTCTATCACCACGAAGCGCAGATTTTCAAACAGCTTGATCCATTTAGTGTGATGCGGAAGGATACCAGCGTGGAGCATATCGGGATTGCTCACCACGATGTGACCAGCCGAGCGGATCAGTCTCCGGGCAGTGTGGGGAGTGTCGCCATCGTAAGTGAATGTCTTGATATCGACGTCCAGCTTATCGACTAAATCATGCAACTCAGCAAGTTGGTCCTGAGACAGCGCTTTGGTAGGGAAGAGGTAGAGGGATCTCGCATCCGGGTTCTCCAGAATCTCGTTGAGGACCGGCAAATTGTAACAGAGTGTTTTCCCCGACGCTGTAGGAGTTACAACGACAACATCGCGACCTTCGCTTACCGTTCGGACCGCATCAGCCTGGTGTGTGTAGAGTTGTGTAATGCCTTTTTCACCAAGTGTGTTTGCCAGCCGACGATCGAGTGAAGAGGGGAAGTCGACATACCGGGCTTCTTTGGCCGGAAAGGTTTGCCAATGAGAGATGTTCTTATTAAAGTTCTTGTTGGTTTGCAGTAGGTCTATGATCTGTTCGAGAGTCATGCTGCCACAGTCCCCAAAAGGAGAGCCTTACACAACGCCCGTCAGCCGTCGCCTGCAAATATCACAGAACCTGTCGGACTTGTTGTCGATGTCGAGCATCTGCCTGCTAAAGTAGTTAACACACTTGGGATTGCGACACTCGGTCAAGTTAAACAAGTGGGCCAGATGGTGGATTACTTCCTTGAAGAGTCGAGGGTAAATTTTGCTGTCGTCCTCAGGCAGTCCGTAGAACTGTTGTCTGATATGAAAGAGCGATACCACTGCACAACCTGACACTATGTCACCCCATCCCATCACATAAGCTTCTTCCGGTACGTAAAGGTCTTCTTCGCAGACCGCAATCACTTTCTCATTAGGATTGGCTTTCATGCGCTCGAGCTTGGATAGAATCACCTGTGCGTAGTGCTGGTTTCTGACGAAATTAAAGGCTTCAGGTGGAGTTTTCATTCCTTTGAGAATATCCACTGAATGGCGGTAAACCGGGCCGATGTTCGTTGCCAGCTTGTTGACAAGCATGAAATCAACCTCGCCCATCGGCACCACAACGATCTTTGGTTTGAGCAGAGCCATATAAGAATCTACACTTCACTTGGCGTCAAAAAACCGGGATTTTGAGCCGGAAGATGACACCATAACCTCAGCTTTGGCCGCACACTTTGGGCACCAGCCAACAAAGGCGTTTCCGGCCTTGTTCAGGTACAGTCGTTGATAGACATGGCAGCACTTGAAATGGATGCCAATAAACGGCCGTTTGCGTCTTGTCGTTGTTTCTGTCATAGCTAACTAATCTGAATATACAGCATACTTGCTGGCATCAAAGACAAAAGAGAGTTTTGGCTAGTTACCGGGCGTTACTTCTTGCGGTGAATTCTCGCATGATAGTTACACTCGCGGATGATCCCAGGCGGCTGGCTCCAGCTTGCAAAAGCTTCTGACAATCGTCTAACGTACGTATTCCGCCAGATGCCTTGACTTCTATGTTGCCGTTTGCAGCCTGAAAAAGCTGTTTGACCTGCTCGACCGTAGCACCTCCAAAGAAGCCCGTACAGGTCTTAACAAACTGAGCGCCGCCATTGATTACTGCCCGTGTTGCTTCAATCTGCTGTTGCGACGAGAGCTTGCCGGCTTCAATAATGACTTTCAGAATCACATTGTAGGGGAGAGCCTCGCGGACGTTTCTGATCTCTTTTTCTGCCTTTGAGAACTCTTCGGAAACCAGCCATCCGATATTGGCGACCATATCGATCTCATGGGCGCCGTCAGAAACTCCCTGAATGGCCTCGGCTACCTTGATGTCGGTTGTTGCAGCACCCAGCGGAAACCCTGATACTGAAAGCACCTTGACCTCTGATTCCTGCAGCAGCCCGGAAACTAACCTGGTCCAGACTGGGTTGATCGCCACCGTGCAGAAGCGGCAGGCTCTGGCTTCGTCGCACAGTTTTCTAATTGCAGCTTCATCGATTTCCTGATGTAGTGCGGTGTGATCGAAACGGCGATTCAAGTTCAGCAATAGATCATCGACCATACTCTATTGTCC
>QNAF01000240.1 GCA_003641405.1 Candidatus Zixiibacteriota bacterium
AGCCGTTGCCTTGGCCTGGTCCAGAAGACCTCCTCCGTTTGATCTCAGATCAAAGATCAGCGCGGAGACATTTCTCTCGTTGAGATCACTGATGGCTTTCCTCAGTTCCCTGCTCGTCTCTTCGGCGAACCGTGACAGCCGAATGTATCCAATGTCAGTCTCGGGGATAATGCCCGAGTAATTGACCGATTTGAGTTGAATCCGTGCCCGTTCAATTTCGAACTCAACAGGCTCACCAATACCGGCTCGTTTGATTTCCAAAATGACACTGGTGCCGGCATCTCCACGCATTCTGTCGGCGGCGTCAGATGAACTCATGTCCAACGTGCTTTCACTATCAATTGTCCAGATAATATCACCGGAACGTAATCCCCTGCGGTAGGCGGGAGTTCCCTCAATGGGAGTGACAACATTTATTCTCCCGTCTCGAGCCTCAATGTGCATGCCGAGACCTTCGTACCAGCCGTGAGTTGTCTCCATCAGATTCTCGTAAGCAGTCGCTTCGAGCAGTACCGAGTAACGGTCAAGGTCGGAAAGCATGCCTTGAATGCCCGCTTTCACGATTTCGGAGAAATCGACTTCCTCCATATAGTGATTTCTGATATTGAAGGCAGCCTCGTCAAGTTTCTTGACGTTCTTGAAGAACGAATCCCTGGTTTGCTTAGGAGCAATCTCGCTACTGGCAGCCTCATCCGTCACGTTGAGGCGAACCGTATCCGCCCAAAGCACCGGTTCCAGGCTTTCGGCTGTGAGTTGACTGGCATCACCGGGGCCGGCGAACCAGATAAGACCCATCGCGAAAACGGTAATTCCAAAGAGTTGAACGGAGTAGCGAAGCATTGGTGCACCTCAATTTTGTTCAAAGTCTTGCATACATAATGTAGCTCTGTGTGCCAGAATGTCAAGTTCTACTTTGGCTGACAATCCGGCTATCTCATATATCCATATACACTTAACCGGCCGTCGCGGTTTCAAGGCCGATTAACTGCCCTCGATACTTCAGCAAACACCTTGCCACCTGGCGCTTTGAGCAATCAAACGGCATCACCTGTGTAACATCTGTACCTTCAGATCGTTCTATTACAGTGTACGATATTGTCGTATTACTGTTTTCGTATCGGCGTGCCTGCAAAGGACCGGAACCCGAAGCAAAGAGACTGTGCTCTTTTGGAACAGAGAATCCATATTTTATTGAAACGAGCGAAAGGCTCTGTTGGTTTCGCGCTGGTGCTACATTGTCTTGTACCAGGCCTGGGGCATATTTTCAGAAGACACTATGTGTTTGGTCTGTTTATATTTCTGTTGATGCTACTGGCTGTAGCGCTTTTCTTTATTCATTTCCTGCTGTCTATTCCGACCTGGGTTTCCATCGTCCTGTTCTCGCTACCGGCAGTTTTCTATGCTCTGTCATTTGTGGACCTGGTCAGGCTCGTCCGATCACAAGGGCAAACCTCGTCGCGTGGTACTTTTGCCGCCGCTCTTTTCCTGACGTTAGCAATCGGTTACCAGGCACTATCACCCACAGCTCCAATGAACTTTCTTGTGCGTAATTCTCCACGATTTGACTTGATATCGGATAGCAGTCTCGCACCGTTGTTTCACAAGGGCGATCTCGTGGTCTGGAATCGGATGGCATACCGAGCGAGTCTCTTTTTCCTTGATCGATCAGTACCCTATCGCTTGCCTGAATGCGGCGATGTTATTGGATTCATCGATGAAATGTCCATTCGAAGAACAGGTGTGATGGTCGGTTATCCGCACGATGCGGTCGAGATAGCAGACGGACTGCTCATAATCAATGGGTTTCCCGCTAACGACGTGTTGCCGGCAGGTATTCGCTTGTCCGGCGATATGACGTTGACACGGGCAGGTCCAACCTCTATCTTGGTGGCCACACTAAGTCTGGGTGCTGTTGACAGGTTCCATGAAGTACCTGTTGAGGGCATTGTGGCAAGAGTATACCGACTGTTTTGAAGACTACGCGCGCATTGGTTCTTGATCTCGACGGTACTCTCATTGATTCGTCTGATGGGGTAGTCGATGCAGTGAACTACTCGCTGCGGATGATGGAGCAACCGGAACAACCGCCTGAACGCATCAAAAGCTATATCGGTTTTCCGTTGTCACAGATGTATCCGGTCTTCACCGACGCATCAGTCGATCAGCTATGTCACCACTTTCAGGTCATGGCAGCGAGGACTATGGTGTCTCTGACCGAGGCTTTGCCCGGAGCTGACGATACTCTGCGGCTTCTCAAAAGCAATGGGCTGAAACTTGCAGTAGCCACGACCAAGATTCGTGTACATGTCGATGGTATAATTGCCAAGTTGGGTTGGGATGTACTGTTTGATGCCCTCGTCGGTGGGGATGAAGTCACCAGGGTCAAACCAGCGCCGGAGGCTTTCAAGTTAGCCCTCAATCGACTGGAAATCGATGCCGACGAGGCGATTGCCGTCGGTGATACGATCAACGATGTGAATGCTGCCAAGGCCGTGCCAATGACAGTGATAGCCGTCAATTCGCCGTATGGCGGCCGCGATCAGTTGCTTGCAGCCCAACCCGATCATTTCATAGAGTCAATAACAGAACTGCCGCGGCTCCTCAAAGAACAAAGCCTGACAGTCTGGAGGCGATCATAAAGAAACTCTACGTACACTCGTTTGTCACTAATTGGGGCAGAATACGAACTGCTGCTACAGATGACGGGCTGGTCCTGATCACTTTGCCCGGTGAATCAATAAAGCATTTCGAGACAACACTCAAATCTCGATTTCCTGATCATACGCGTTTTGACGGAGGTTCGCTTAACCGGCGTGCGGAGAAACAGATCCGTCAGTACCTGGAAGGGAAGAGGCACAGGTTTGATCTCAAGTATGACATAACCGGTACGCCGTTTCAGAAAAAAGCACTGCGTAAGGTAGCCGCAATTCCGTACGGTCGAACTCGTACGTACGGTGAGATAGCACAAAAACTTGGCAACCCGCAAGCAGCCAGAGCGGTTGGTTCAGCCAACGCCCGCAACTGTCTTCCTCTGGTGATACCGTGTCACCGGGTGGTAGCTGTCAATGGTCTGGGAGGGTTCGCGGGTGGACTGGCGTTGAAAAAAAGATTGCTGATACTGGAAGGAGCGCTGTAGGGCTTGTTGACAAACCGTCCGCATGCGGTGGCGTCAGGTGTCTCTGCCTGACGCTCCTGCGGATTGCCTGACTGTTGGTGCTCCACAGTCTGGTGCCCCACAGCTTGCTGTGGGATCTGACTCGCGGTAACCAGCGCACCGCTCATGGTGGAGAAAAACAAGAACAGCATATAGATACGGAGACAGATGATGGACCCAAGAATTCACAAACTTGCGGGAGTTCTGATCAACTACTCGCTCAAACTGAAAAAGGGCAAACTGGTAAAGATTCAGGGTGAAGTCGTTACGTTACCGCTGATGAACGCGCTATACGAAGAAGCTCTCAATAAAGGGGCTTACCCCTTCTTGCAAGTGATTGTTCCGGAGACCCAGGAGATATTTCTTAAGAACGCCTCCAAAGAACAGATGAAGTACATTTCTCCTGTTGTTCGCACCGAGGTTAACAAGATTGACAATCTGATTGCCATCTGGGGTGCCCAGAACACCCGTAATCTCAGCGGGATCGATTCCAAACGTCAGGCAATGTTCCAGCAGGGTCGAAGTTCTCTGGTCAAAACTCTTCGCAGGAGAATGGGCGACGGTTCTCTTAACTGGGTCGGAACAATGTTCCCGACACACGCCGACGCTCAGCAGGCGGAGATGTCGTTAAGTGACTACGAGGAATTTGTCTACAGAGCCGGTCATCTGCATCTGCCAGATCCGGTCAAGCACTGGAAAAAGGTTCACGCGGAGCAGCAGAGACTTATCAAGATTCTCAATCGAGTGGACAAGGTGCGTATTCGCGCTGAAGGCACCGATCTGAGGCTGAGAGTCAAGGGCCGCAAGTGGGTCAACTGTTCCGGGGGGCAGAACTTCCCGGACGGTGAAATCTTTACCGGCCCAATAGAAGACACCGCCGAAGGCCATATCCACTACAAGTTCCCGTCTACTTATGGCGGACGTACCGTTGAGGGCATTCGCTTGGAGTTCAAAAAGGGTAAGGTAGTCAAGGAGAGCGCCACCAAGGATCAGGATTACCTGACAGCCATGCTGAACATTGACAAGGGCGCCCGGTTCCTTGGCGAGTTCGCGTTCGGGACTAACTATCAGATCAAACGAGCCACTGGGAATACGCTGTTTGACGAAAAGATCGGCGGCACCTGTCACCTTGCCGTAGGAACCGGTTTCCCCGAATCCGGCAGCAAGAACACCAGCACCCTGCATTGGGACATGGTTTGCGATCTGAAGAAGGGTGGCGAGGTAGAAGCTGATGGCAAGGTCATCTACCGGAACGGCAAGTTCAAGATATAGGACGTAGACAGTCTTGTAGGGACTGTCTTTGCTGTCAAGTGAGTTTTGGATTCCAGTTTTCTCCTTTTGCGAGCATAGTGTTGATGATGGTCAGTAGTTTTCTCATGGCTGCTACCAGAGCAGTCATTTTGG
>QNAF01000241.1 GCA_003641405.1 Candidatus Zixiibacteriota bacterium
CTCGGACTCCCCAATAATGAAGGTATCTCGGAGACTGACGTCAAGTTGCTGCCGCAGTTCTGGGGCAAAAGCTATGGCTCGGAGATTAAACGCGGCCTGGTGAACTACCTTTTCACGCACACGAATTGCAAAGGGATCAAAGCTACACCCAATAAGCTCAATATCGCCTCCCAGAAGATGCAGGAATCGGTCGGTGCGAAACGAGTAGGAGAGAGTATCTTTTCTTTCCCGCCGGAAATGAAAGATTACACATCCGACGTCCCCCACTACATCTATATTGTGTACCGTGAGGACTGGGAGAAGGGGACTGGGGCTGAACATACTGGCATTTGACAATGCCTGCCTTTCCCCTATATTGCCCTCATGCTACTGGCGGTTGACATTGGCAATACCGACACGGTCGTTGGTGTCTATGAAGGCGAAAGGCTCCGGGATCAGTTCCGGGTAGCCTCGCAACATCACCTGACCTCAGATGAAGCCGGCTTTTTCATTACCGGCCTTCTCGATCGGATGCAAGTACCCAACGAGAAAATCGATAATGTAGTGATCGGCTCAGTCGTACCACCCCTGACTTCGGTCTATGAAGAAACGTCTCGCAAGTATTTCGGTTGCTCCCCGCTCATAGTGTCCGCGCACATCAAGCTGCCCATCAGGATTGAGATTGACCAGCCGGACGAAGTCGGCGCTGACCGGATTGCCAACTCAGTCGCGGCCTATCACAAGTTCGGCGGCCCGGTGATAGTGGTCGATTTCGGCACGGCTACCACTTTCGATATCGTCAGCCCGGATGGCGCCTATATCGGAGGGGTGATCATCCCCGGCCCGGCAACTTCGATGGCTGAGCTCGCCCGCAAGGCGGCGCGTCTTTTCGAAATACGCATAGAGAAGCCAGACAGCGTTGTCGGCAAATCAACTGCCGGGGCTCTGAAATCCGGACTGTTCTACGGCAAGGTGGGACAGACAGATTTCATTGTGAAGAAGATTATCGAAGAAACCGGTTTCACTACATCCCAAGTAATCGCCACTGGCGGGTGGGCTACCGGTATCGAAAAAGCCTCTGAAACTATCAAACTGATTGAACCCTCCCTGACGCTCGACGGCCTGCGGCTGATCAGCGAACAGAACTAGACATCGGCTCTACGCGTCGATCTACAATATCTTCAGGACCACGATTTCTTTCTGAATTTGACATCCTGATGAATCAGCTAAATCCTGGAAGAACCTCAGGACGTCGCCCACGCTGTCCGGCAAATCGACGCCAAAACTACCGTATGGATTCTGGTGAGGAGTACAGATCATATTCGTAAGGTTGGAATCAGTCTGCATGAAATTGCAGCCACCAATCAACTCATATTCCCCCATAACATCGCAGAACACGCGTTCAGTATCCTGCACAGTAGTATCCATCACAATCGAATAAGATGTGTTTGTAAAACGCATTATGATCGCTTGGGTAGAGTTCCGGTTCGTATCAACACCACAGATCTCGCGGTATGTGTAGGTACCTTCGTACAGGCCAATCAGTGATGCCGGCGGCGACCCAACAGTGTCATCCGGATCCGGGCATCCAAGAAGAATACTAACAACTACTGTCATCAGTAACAGGACAATCCAGAATCGAAGGAATCTATTCACTTGCGTCATCTCCGTAACAAACTTCACTTTCTAACACCGGCATCATACTCTCGATAGCCTGTTTGTAATACAGGAATCTTGCCATCTTATCAATAACATGACGTGTGACGAGACATTTAGTGCTATGCCAGACATCCTCCTTGTGACTCTTCACCCGCCAAGGGAAGCGGCAAAAGGGAGCATGAGACTATCTCTGTATCAAATCGAACTCTCCCTGACGCTCGACGGCCTGCGACTGATTAGCGAACTGAATTAGCTGACTGTCAAGAAACTGTCCACATGCTATGGTTCCAAGTGTCTCCGCCTGACCCTCCTACGGATTACTGTCACTGTCAGACAGCTTCGACACGCCTGAAAACTCTATCAAAAAAAAGCCCGCCGAGCGGCGGGCTAAGGTTCGACTTACAAAGTCTTTACAGCTATTATCAGTTTCTGAATCTTACATCCTGAAGCGTCAGTTGAATCATGAAAGAGCCTCATAATGTCACCCACGCTGTCCGCAAAATTGATACCGAAACTACCCTTTGGGTTTTGGCGGGGAGTACAGACCATATTCGTGAGGTTTGAATCAGTCTGTTCAAGTTTACAGCCACCAACCAACTCGTAGTCCCCCATCACATCACAGAACACGCGTTCCGTATCGGGCACAATAGCATCCATCATCATCGAGTACGATGTGTTTGTAAAACGCATTGTAACCAACTGCGTAGTGTCCCAGTTCGTATCGATGCCACAGATCTCACGGTAAGTGTAAGTACCTTCGTACAGGCCAATCAGTGATGCCGGCGGCGGCACAACTATATCATCACGGCACCCGACAAGGATGCTTATGACCATTGTCAACACCAACAGAACAATCCAGAATCGCAAAAATCTATTCATCCGCATCATCTCCACAACAAACTTCACATTCTACAGAATGTGATTATACTCACCATCTCCTGTCTGCACAACAGGAATTTTACCATCTGCTTCAACTTCAAGACGTATGACATAACCTTCTGTGCAATTCCGAAAGGCCGCCAATTGACACTCTTCATTCGGTCGAACAACCCAAAGTCCCGGAATCTGAACTGTACTGTCAGAACTCCCAGAAACGCAGGGACAGCCAGAACAACCCCTTGCTTTCCATCACATTGGCACACAAGACATTACGTTACAATAGACCGCAGGCAACTAACTGCTTTCGCTCGACATACGCAAAATAACCGTTGCCACTCTGAATACAAACTTGTTCTCTGTTTGAAATCGAGTGCGGTGGTTACTTGACAAAGTGAGTGTCCGACATCAATTTAGACTCAATCTACGGAGAAATGTGACCGACAGAAGAGAGTATGAGACTATCTCGGTATCTGACAGAAGAATCTATTAAGCTCGAAATGACTACTGTCATTGAGCCACCGTCGGAAAACGGCTCTATCTCAAAATGGCGTATGGATGCTAAGATTTTGATAATCAACGAGTTAGTTACTCTTCTGGAAGCCAGCCACCGCATCGGAAACCGAACCAAACTTGTCACTGATTTTGTTAACCGGGAGAGAAAAGCGACCACTGCAATCGGTAATGGAGTGGGGATTCCACACATCAGATCACTCCAGGCTAAGGATTTTATGATCGCACTTGGTCGCTCAACTGAAGGCTACGATTTTGACTCCCTTGACAATGAACCTACCCATCTTTTCTTTGTTATGGCCGCTCCCCCTTATGACGATTCCCTCTATCTCAAAGTGTTCAAATCACTTGCGGAAATGCTCCAGTACGAATCATTCCGGCAGGAACTCATGAATGTTTCTTCGCCGGGTGAGATCCTTCGTGCCATCAGGGCGATGGAATAGCTCGGGTCGGATTCTCCTCCAAAAAAAAACTCCAGATTGCAAAAAAAACTGCACAAATCAGACTATCCCTCGTCTAATTATGAAATAGGGTGCCTGCCCCTAAAAAAGCATGTGGGCTAAAGGCTCTTTGAGTCTTCCCCGGCCCACAGGTGCCCTAATACCTGCGCGAGTCACCCGAACCGGTTTTGGGTGGCTCATTTTATTGTATCCCAAAAGGATTGCAAATCACCTGATTAGACTTCCTGCCGATTGGCCGGATTCGGACGAATGCGTTCCCTCGCCAGGCGTCATTGGGCTGCCGAGTCCGCCGATCTCCACCCGCGGCTGCGATCTGAAACCACTGATCCAGACAGATTGCGACATGGATAGCGGTACCCTGACCATTGAGTTGGAATAGCAAGGCACCTTCTCTCGGAGTAGTGATCTTAGACTCCCGGAACATTGCGAGAAGTCCCTCTGCTGTAAGATCAACCTGATTATCCACAAATCCAACCGATTTGAGACATTCAAGAACGAATCCGGAGCAGTCGAACCCGGAAGGATCATCACCTCCCCACCTGTACGGCGTGCCCAGGTAAGCCAGGGCGGTCCGGGTCAGCCATTTGTAAGCGCAGTCGATTCTGTCCATACGGAACTGTGACTGCAAGCATTCTGCATGGTGTTGGTGTTTGTTCTGTAGGATGAGTTAGATCAGCAGGTAGAAGACGACCACTCAGAAAGTGTCTGCCGTTCCCTGTGCGCGGCACATGTCCACATGTGCCGTGTCATCCAGCAGATGTGGACATCTGCCGGACACGGAGAGTCCTCTTATTATGTTGTTGCATGTTAATATGTGCGAATTGAGCGGGTCAGGTGCTGTCATCGGTCTGTGAGTCAGTGGCTTGCGGCGAAATGGGTTCGTTTTGTGTTTTTTCGTTCCTGCGGTGGCGTTTCGATACCGTAGTTGTCAGGTTGCAAGCAACCCGCCCTTGTATCTTACAATTCAGCTAAACATAATGAACGGATCGGGATGAATCTGTACCCGCCCTCAGGTCCGAGAGCCTGTAACGTAGATTAGATCGCCCGATCCGTTAGCAGGATCA
>QNAF01000242.1 GCA_003641405.1 Candidatus Zixiibacteriota bacterium
GCAGGGCCCGGGACTCGTCGGACCGCTGCTGGTGGGGTTGACATTCGCGAAATCACTGGCTTTTGCAAAGGGCATCCCCTTCGTACCGGTGAATCACCTGGAAGGACACCTTGCCGCCAACATCCTGGAACACCCGGATCTCGATAAACATCACCTGACCCTGATCGTATCCGGTGGCCACACGATGCTGGTCGACGTGGAGACATTTGGCAGCTACCGTGTGCTGGGACAGACCCGTGATGACGCCGCCGGTGAAGCCTTTGACAAAGTCGCCAAACTGATGGGGCTGGGATATCCGGGCGGTGCGGCCCTGAACAAGCTCGCACAACAGGGCGACCCCAAGTATTTCCGATTCCCCCGTGCGATGAGGCGTCAAGGTTACCAATTCTCCTATTCAGGGCTTAAGACGGCTGTTGCTATCTATCTTGATAAGCTTACGCCCCATGAGTTCGAAGAGCACAAGGCGGATATCGCGGCATCTTTCGAGGAAGCCGTGGTCGATGTCCTCATCGAGAAGACAGTCAAAGCAGCAACTGAGTATGATATCAGGCATATTACGATTTCAGGCGGGGTCGCCGCCAATACGCGCCTTCGCGAGAGAATGAACGCCCAAATGAGCAAGATCAAGCGACAACTATTCTTCCCCTCAAAAGAGCTTTGTACCGATAACGCTGCCATGATTGCTGCTGCCGGCTACCTTCGCTATCAGGAGAGCGGTCCCGCTGAACTGATCGCCAACGCTATCCCAAATCTCAAATTGAACTGACGAAGGGAAGATGGCAGGTTTGAAGACAGACCTACCCTACAAGACTGCCGCTCACAAGTCACTTGCCCAGGGCCGCGGAAGGTGCTATGCTCCTGACAGTTATACTTTTTGAAACCGAAGCACATGTTCTCCCATGAGAAAACTGATTGAGAAAAAACTACTTCCATACGTAATCAAGCCCGGGCGATACGCCGGTGGTGAGCCGGGCCAGATCGTCAAAAACCCGGATGGACGTCTGAAGTACCTGCATGCCTATGCGGACATGTACGAGATCGGCCAGTCCTACCTGGGGTTACAGACGCTCTACCACGTCGTCAACAAAGATAACCGGTTCCTCTGCGAGCGCGTTTATGCCGTGGGCCTGGATGCTGAAGAGTTGATGCGCAAGGAGTCTATTCCGCTGTTCTCACTGGAAAGCAGTCGCCCTGCACGGGAGTTCGACGTTTTTGGTTTCACGCTCGTCGATGAAACCGTTTACACAAACATGCTTACCATGCTCGATCTGTCAGGGATGGCTGTCCGCTGGGCTGATCGAGAGGATTCTGATCCGATCATCATAGTCGGTGGTCCGGCAGTGTACAACCCCGAGCCGCTGGCTCCATTTGTAGATCTCTTCTTCATTGGTGACGCCGAAGAAGGTTTGCCGGAAATGCTGGGGATCCTTCACGAAATGCACGGCAAGTCGAAGGAACAAAAGCTGGAGGTGCTGGCAACGCGGGTTGAGTCGGTTTATGTACCAAGATTCTACGATCCCCAGGCTAAACCGAAGAGGTCATTTGCCAGGGAGAAAATCAATGCCAGGGCTGTCCCTGAACTAAAACCTGAATACTATCCAGACCAGCCGATCCTTCCGCTTATTGACACCGTGCACAATCATCTCGGGGTCGAGATCATGCGGGGTTGCCCTCGCGGCTGCCGGTTCTGCCTGGCCGGTCCTATCTATCGCCCCGTACGCAACCGTCCGGTGAGCGAGATATGCAACCAGGTTGAAACGCAGATCAATAATACCGGCTACCATGAAATAACGCTCCTGGCTCTCTCGGCAACCGATTACCCGGAACTCGAAAAACTGGCGACGACACTCTCGTCCCGCCTTGAGTCAAGGCGCGTGTCGCTGTCGATGCCCTCTCTCAGGCCCGGCAGCGTGTCACAGTCGCTCCTGAAAAGTGTAATGACTGTCCGCAGGAGTAGTCTGACCATTGCCCCGGAAGCAGGGACCGAAAGACTGCGACTGTTCGTGGGCAAAGATTTCCCCGACGAAGCTATCTACGATTCAGTTCATGTGGCATTCACGAATGGATGGACCACGATCAAGTTGTATTTCATGATCGGTCTGCCGTCGGAGACAGAGGAAGACCTCCTTGGTATTGCCGATATCTGCCGGAATGTCCAGCGCGTCTGTCGTGAGTATAGCTCCCGAGCCACAATCAACGTCGCCCTGTCACCTTTCGTGCCGAAGTCTCACACACCGTTTCAATGGGACGGGGTCGCATCGGAAGAACAAGTCTACGAGAAGATCAAGTTCATTAAGCGACACGGCAGATTGAGCCATGTGAACTTCAAACACAACGATACCAAGCTGGCAATGCTCGTGACTGTTCTGGGACGTGGGGGACAGGAGATGGCCGACGTAATAGAGTCGGCCTTCCGCAAGGGTTGTCGTTTCGATAGCTGGAGTGAGCATTTTTCTTTCGACAAATGGCTGGAGGCGCTCACTGAACACGGTGTGGACCCGCATGAACGCCTTAAGGCAATACCATTCACTACCGAACTGCCCTGGTCACATATCGCCAAGGGTCCGTCTGTAGAACATCTCATACGCCAGAGAGAAAAGGCATCGAAGGAACCGCACGCGTTTACGCCAAAACACGAGGGGGCAGAAGGCACCGCGAAGCCGGATGCGTCTTCGATGGGATTTGGTCGCGGCAGGAAACGTCTTCCGAACAAGGCCCAGGTCGCACCTACTAAGAACCGCGTACGTTTGCGCTGGGGCAAATCTGCCCGTTACCGCTATATGTCGCACCTGGAAAACCTCCGGCTTCTTGAACGCACTCTCAGGCGAGCGGGTGTTCCGGTACTGTACAGTCAGGGCTACAATCCTGTCATGAGATTATCACTGGGTCCGCCCCTGCCACTTGGGTTCACATCGGAAGCTGAGTTTCTGGATATCTTGCTGGAAACCCCTCTGATGCCCTACATGATCGACAATTTGCGCAAGTCCCTCCCGGAAGGAATCGATATCCACGATGCAAAAGCGGTATTTGGCAAGAAAACCTCGCTCAACGCCGCGTTGAACAGGGCTGTGTACTCAACTCCGGCAGACTTCTTGAGCAGCACCGACAGACTCAGTGAAAACATTAACAGAGTATTGACTGAGACAAAACTCGAAGTTGAACGGCATGGCAAGAAAGAAACAAAGACAGTGGATATTCGCCCCGCAGTATATGACCTGTCCATTGTTGACGAGAAGTTGGTGATGGTACTTGGACTTGGGGAAGGTGGCTATGCCAAACCGACGGAACTCATGGAGTTGCTGAGTGACGGGTTGAACTACCCGACCGCTGCCGTGCAGTTTCATCGTAGTGACATGTACCGAATTGACAATGCGAATGTTCAGACTAACGCTATGGACCTGTAGATGAATAAACCTGCAACTACAACTAAGCCTTCCGGGAAGTTTGACCCGGTGCGAGCCGCAGTTCTTCAGGCTCTTGTTCTGATAGAGCAGGGACAGCAGACTGATAACGCCGTTCGTGAAGCTTGCCGGGGCAAGAACTTCAGGCCGCTTGACATGCGTTTTCTCTTGCAGTTGGTTAACGGTACCACGAAAATGCGCCGAAGGCTGGACCATGAGATCAAGTTCTACCTGGCTCGACCTTCCAAGCCCCTCTCACTTAGACTGGCAAACATACTCCGTCTCGGTTTCTACCAGTTGCTTTTCACCGACCGCATTCCGGATGCTGCGGCTGTCTCGGAATGCGTCAATCTGGCCCGCAAGTTTACTGATCCGGCACAGGCACGACTCGTCAATGCCGTGATGCGCACCCGCCTTCGCGAACCTGACAAGGTCAAGTTGGCGTCGATCGAAAAAGATCCCTTGAAGCACCTCGCAGACTACTACAGCTATCCGGACTATTTTGTCAGTTACTGTCTGGGTGAGTTTGGCGTAGAGAAAACACGAGAGTTGCTCAAGGCTTACAATCGTCCGCCAACTGCGACCTACCGTGTGAATTTCCTCAAGGCCAAGCCTGCCGAAGTCATCGCGCTTCTCAACGAAAACGAAATCGAGCACACGGAAGGGAAATACCTTCCGGAATTCCTTAACCTGAATAAATCAGGCCTGCCGCTTGAGGACGAGTTGATCAAAACCGGAAAAGTACTGGTGCAGAACGAGTCATCCGGCCTTCCGGTGCGACTACTGAATCCCAGGCCGGGCAGCAATGTGATTGACCTCACTGCTGCGCCGGGTGGCAAAACGACCTACGCCGCTATCAGGATGCGTAACAAGGGACGAGTCACGGCGATCGATAAGTCTCACCAGCGACTGGAACTCCTCCTTCAGAACGTAGCGCGACTCGGTATCAAGATAGTTTCGCCGGTAGTGTGCGACATGGCTGAGTTCGAAGGTGGCCTGTTCGACCGGGTACTGCTCGACCCGCCATGCAGCGGCTGGGGCACGGCAGGCAAGCACGCCGACCTTCGCTGGGCAAAAACCACACGGGATATTGAGAACCTCGCTAAAATCCAGGCCAAAATGATTGATCGTGCCGCACGATTAGTCAAACC
>QNAF01000243.1 GCA_003641405.1 Candidatus Zixiibacteriota bacterium
CATAACACCCTTGGAATCAACCATCAGAAGGTTGTCCGGATTGACACCCAGCGAACAGTACAGCCTGGCGCAGGCAATCCCGGCGGCACCCGCTCCGGCATAGACAACACGGATTTTGGCAATATCTTTTCCGACAATTTCCAGCGCGTTGACCAGGGCCGCAGCCGAAATAATCGCCGTGCCGTGCTGGTCGTCGTGGAAGACCGGGATGTTCATAGTCTTTTTGAGTGTTTCTTCAATATAGAAACACTCCGGTCCCTTGATGTCTTCGAGGTTGATACCTCCGAATGTCGGCTCCAGAAGCTGACAGGCCTTGATGATTTCGTCGGGATCTTCTGTGTCCAATTCAATATCAAACACATCGACATCAGCAAACCGCTTGAACAGAACGCCCTTGCCTTCCATGACCGGTTTGCCCGCCGCGGCTCCGATATTGCCAAGTCCCAGCACCGCCGTACCGTTGGTGACAACTGCTACCAGGTTGCCCTTAGCCGTGTACTTGTAAACATCCGCCGGGTTGTCCTTGATTTCAAGACAGGGCTCTGCCACACCGGGTGTGTAGGCCAGCGAAAGATCAAGCTGCGTAATGCAGGGTTTGGTGGAAACAACTTCGATTTTGCCCCTTTTCCCTTTGAAGTGGTAGTCCAGTGCCTGCTGCTTTGTAATCATCAGAGTCTCGCTCCTTATGCAAAACTATTGTCAAATCTCTCTGTCAATCAACGGGCGAATATACTCCCTTCCCCCCAACGGTCAAGCGGTTTAGTGAGATTATTGCTCGCGATTTTCGAAAGTTTCTATGCTGCCAGATCTGGGACACCTGACAGCATGACAAAGCTCTCGTGAGGAAGGGAATCCTCTCCAATCGGAAACGCTACCTTTGCCTGATTGAAGAAAAAGCTCACAGAAAGCGATATCGAGCATGGTTGTCGATTTTATCCAGTTACAACACCGCATTGATCGTCACAAACCTGCTCACTTAAACAGGACCATAATACTGCTCTTTCTCCGTATCTGCCGGACAAAGGGAAGTTCGATTTGCCGGGATGAACTCCTGATCGTATCTTGTGCTTGTTGTAGAATGCAATGTACCCGAAACGAGAGATTGAATGAAAACATATCTTGACTGCATCCCCTGTTTTTTCGATCAGGCACTCCGTGCGGGGAGAGCTGCCACTGATGATAGACAACTACAAAAACGGGTTCTCGATGAGTTAGGCGCAATGTTAAGCGATATCTCTCTTGATAGCACACCACCGGAAACGGGAAGACTGATTTACCGGATGATAAGAGAGATTACGGGAAATGCTGACCCATTTCGGAAACTGAAACGTGATTGTACGCAACAGGCCCTTGCGCTATATCCATCCCTGAAGAGGACCATCGAAGACTCCAATGACAAGCTGCTAACTGCAATCCGGATTGCCATAGCAGGAAACGTGATTGATTTTGGGGTCAACAGCTCTTTTGATATTGAAGCAACATTAAAGGAAGTACTGAAAAAAGACTTTGCAATTTTTGATTACTCCGCATTCAGAAGATACCTGAAAGCCTCCGAGCATGTTCTTTACATTGGTGACAATGCCGGTGAAACCGTTTTTGACAGAATTCTTATTGAGCAAATGAACAAGCCCGTAACATTCGTGGTTCGAGAAACACCGGTTATTAACGACGCAACTGCTGAGGATGCAGTTCAGGCTGGTATTGACAAAGTCGCGACTATCGTTTCTTCAGGTACGGATGCTCCGGGCACGATTCTCAATACCTGCAGCCGGGAATTCAGGCAGATGTTGGCCGGCTCCGAGTTTGTCATAGCCAAAGGACAGGGGAACTACGAGGGCCTGTCGAATGAAAACCATGCAGTGTTCTTCCTGCTAATGGCCAAGTGTAGACTCATCGCGCAAGATCTTGGCGTAAAGAAAGGTGACATCATCCTGAAGGGAATGGGTGTAGGATCATGAGAGACATTTGTAAATCTAACAAACTGTTGAAAACCGTCCGCATGCGGTGGTGTCAGGTGTCTCTGCCTGACGCCTCTACTGATTGCCACCATGTTGTATTGAAAGTGTTAGTTTGATCTCGCATAGAAGGAAAGGTGACAAGATGACAGATAAAATTCGAATATCCAACAGGGTTTCGCAGATACCGAAATCAGCGATCCATGAGATGACGAGATTATCAAAGAAAGTTGATGATGTGGCGTTTCTCTCCTGGGCAAAGCCGACTTCGGGAACCCCTGACCACATTGGAGAAGGTGCAATTGCAGCCATCAAAAACGGTCTTGTTGGCGGATACTCCGAGAACGCCGGAATTGTAGGTCTGCGGGAAGCAATTGTTAAAAAGCTGAGAAGAGACAACAACATAGAGGCTGACATCTCGCAGATTCTCGTTACTGTCGGCGCTATTGAAGGACTCTCCGCTGCCATAATGGCGATAATTGATCCCGGAGACGAAGTCCTGCTGTTTACTCCGACCTACTCCACGCATATCCGGCAGGTTGTGATTGCTTCAGGAATACCGGTGTTAGTCCCCACTATCGAAGAAAAGGGCTTCGCCCTGGATTTTGACACTATCAGGAAGGCAATCACTTCCAAAACGAAGGCGCTTATCTGTTGCTCACCCAACAATCCAACCGGCACTGTTTTTTCCGAGAAGGAACTCCGTGAATTGGCATCACTCGCCCTGCAGCATAACCTCATGATCATCACGGACGAAGCATACGAGTACTTCACTTTCGACGGTTGCAAGCATTTCTCTATCGGTTCCATGCCGAAGATGAAGGAACACGTTATCAGTTGCTATACTTTTACGAAAACCTACGCCATGACAGGGTGGCGCATTGGCTACCTGCACGCAGACGAGTCATTGATTCCGCAGATTACGAAAGCACACATCCCCTTCGCCATATGCGCACCGGTAGTGTCTCAATACGCGGCGCTTGCCGCCCTGGAGGGACCGCAGGATTGTGTCTCAGAGTTCCGATCTCACTATCTTGCTGCTCGCAACCTGATGTGTGAACGCCTTGATGATCTCGACTCGATTTTCGCATATCAGAGACCGAGTGGTTCTTACCTCATGTTTCCGAAGATACTGTTGGAAGAGGGAAAAGATTCGATGGTTTTCTGCAAGAGTCTCTTGAAAAACGGCAAAGTATCAACAACACCGGGGATAGCTTTTGGGCCAAGCGGCGAGAGCCATTTAAGACTCTCGTTCTGCGTTTCCTTCGACGAGATCAACAAAGCTTTTGACAGGATAAAAGCACTTTTCGCATAATACCGGAGAACCGTGACATGATTGTGCATAATCGCAAAGAATGCTACTTGCCTGCTGAGGTAGTACAATAATGTATGTTTACGGACCAGTTCCGTCACGCAGATTAGGACGCTCATTGGGGGTCAGTCCCATTCCACCCAAAACGTGCTCATACACCTGCGTGTATTGCCAGTTGGGAAAAACAACACATCTTCAGACAAGAAGAGAAAGCTTTTTCCCCAGGGAAGATATTCTTGCTGACATTGTTAGAGCAGTACCGCCGGACAATGTCGATTTCGTCACTTTTGTCGGTGATGGTGAACCCACCCTGAACAAGGATCTGGGCTGGCTCATACAGCAGACCAAAGAGAAACTGCATCTGCCCGTAGCCGTCATTACAAACGGTTCCCTCTTGTCTCAGAAGGATGTCAGGAAAGACCTGAGCAGGGCTGATGTTGTAATACCCACATTGGATGCGGGCAACGAAAAGATATTCAGGGCCGTTAACAAACCTTATCGTAGTATTGATTTTGACACAATGCTGCAGGGGCAAATTGATTTCCGTCGTGAATACTCCGGGCAAATTTGGGTTGAAGTCATGCTGGTTAAGGGGTTGAATGATACCGAGACAGAACTGCTTGGTATCAAGCGTGCAATAGACTTGATCAATCCCGATAGAGTGTATGTTCTTACCCCGATCCGTCCACCGGCGGAATCCTGGGTCAAACCATCAGACCCGAAGGATATCCTGAAAGCACAGGACATATTCGGAAAAGCTATACCCGTGGCTGAGCTGGAAACCGGTCGTTTTGGGTTGCGTGGTTTTTCGAACGCCCGGCAGGCCATTCTCGAAGTCGGTTCGCGTCATCCCCTGCGCCACGAGCAAGCTGCCGATATTGAAGGTGCATTCTCAGAGAATTGTGTAGTCGCACAGATGCTCAAAGCAAAGGAACTGGTCCGCGCTGAGTACAACGGCAAAGAGTATTTGCTTCCGGGGCATTTTGTTATGGGAAAACAGACACGCTGAAGTTGACTGTCTCAGCCACGAGAAATCGGCTGGGTGGCCCCCTCAAACTTGTGCTGTGTGGCCCATCCGCTTGGGCTTGTTGACAAACCCTACCACGTGCCCGGCAGACGTCCTCGTCTGCCGATATCTCGGCACCAAGCGGCGCACGAGGACGTACACCGCCCACTGTCAGTGGTTGGTTCCGACCTGCAATCGGCAGGATCACAGGGATCCTGCCCATAGGCGCTAACTTTAGGTTGGGTGTGGTCTCAGATTAGGACA
>QNAF01000244.1 GCA_003641405.1 Candidatus Zixiibacteriota bacterium
GGCCAACGGATTCAGACGACCGCCAAACACCTTGTTCATCGCCTACAAAAGCAATACCGAACGAACCAGGAGGCAGCACGGGCACTATGTGACGAAGAAACCAGCCGGAGTCTTCAGGGAAAGGCTTGACACTAATATCATTAGCAAGAAGACTTGAGATTGCATCAAATCCCTTCCGGCGCGCAAGATTGAGTTGACCTGACTCGCTGCTGGAAATGGCCACCCTGGCCAGACCGGCCAATGCCTCCAGTTGCTTCAACTCCTGATCCTTAACAGCAAATGAACGGCCGCTCCGAAGCAACACCAGGGCGTCCTGTGTCTCTGATGATTCGAGTGGATAGACGAGACTCGACAGGACTATATCGCCCGAAGCACCCTCTCCATCTGGTGCCTCCTGATTCACTATCAGCGGTCGCGTCCGATCAACGGCGTTTACCAGGGCGGTCCGGTAGCTTTCGGAAACATCGAGGAGTGGTTCACTGCCACCATGAAAGGACAGCTCACCCCAACGCAGTCCGTAGAGATGCACGGATTCACAGCCGGCGATACCGACCAGACTGCGACAGAACATCGTAACCGGGTCTGCCGCACCAATTGCCCTTGCTGCCGATATGAACCGTGTTACAGATGCGGAAAAGTCCGCGACGTGGTTTTCTGTTGTGCTACGTGCCTGGGACAGTTCCCGAGCCAGGCGTGCCGAACGAATCTTCTCAGCCAGCCACTGGGCTACAGGAGCAAGGAGTTCAATGTCTGTCCGTCCAAAGAACTGCTTATCCTCAGAGCACAGAAGTACTACGCCGATTTTTTCCATTCCGGAAGTGAGCGGCAGCACCAGAGTACTGTTGAAACGGGATTGAATCGGTTGACCGGAGCGGTCAATAAAGTCAAATCGCGACAGCAGCATGGGATCACCGAGTTCTACCGACTGACTGACTATGTTCCGATCCATCGGGTAGTACTCCAGCATCGCTGTTTCTTCCTTCTTGAGTCCAAACGAGGATGTCAGCACCAGTTGTCTGCGGGATCGATTGATCAAAAAGATAGCCCCAGTCGCAGACGGGTAATGAACAAGCACTTGCCTGAGAGCGATGTTGAGCAGTTCCAGCATGTGGTATGGTTGACGGGCATCGTGTTGAAGATCATTTAGAATCGACAATTTCCCCTGCTGAGTCTTGATATCTTCCGCCCGTGACTGCCAGCCATCCGCATACAGAACGATGCCTACAACGATGAACAACAGCCCGACAACAGCCACCACATACTTCGTTATATCGATCACTGCATACGCCGTCGGTATAAACCAATCTGCGTAGTCAGGAGCAATCGTCATTGTCTGCCACAGTGCGGTCAGGAGAATCAATACTACTCCCATCGCAAACGGTAACCGTCCCTCTGCTTTGCCCTTCGCAAAGTACCCCAGCCGAACCATTAGAAACAGGGCCGTTGCAATAACAACAAACGGCATCAGTAATGATGGCAGTGTCGTCACGATCGGTTCGCCTCCATAATCTCACCTCTTAGTGTAAAGGCATCTGCGGCTGTGATCTGAACAGGAGCTACCGAACCCAAGACCATCTCATCAGTTCGGAACAGCACGGTTTTGTTCCCCTCAGTACGGCCTCTCGCCAGTTCCTGAGATCGTCGGGAGTAGCCCTCAACAACACACTCGCAGACACGGCCCACTTCCCGCTGATTGCGCTCGTATGATATATTCTGCTGAAGTTCTATCAGTTTATTCAGCCGGCGAATCTTCTCATCTTCCGGAACATCATCATCGTAACCGGCCGCTTTGGTTCCCGGACGTACCGAGTAGCGGAACATAAATGCACTGTCATACCGGATATCCCGTACCGCCTCGAGCGTCTTCTCAAAATCTTCAAGCGTCTCGCCGGGAAAACCCACCATCAGGTCTGTCGTAATCACAACGTAGTCCAGTTTCCGACGTATGTAGTCGATCACGTGGCGGTAATGACTATACGTATATGCTCGTCCCATTCTCTGAAGCACGGCATCGGAGCCTGATTGCAGCGGAAGATGAATGTGAGGCATGATCCTCGGCTCATTGGCCATAACATCAACGAGTTTCTCGGATAGATCTTTTGGGTGAGATGTCATGAATCGAATACGCCGGATGTCAGTCTCTCTGACTATTGACTGCAACAAACAGGGGAAATCGGTCTGCTTGTACCGGTAACTGTTAACGTTCTGTCCCAACAGTGTTATTTCCACAACGCCTTCGTCGTTCATTCTGTGGACAGCTTCCACAATGTGCTCTCTTGAGTGTGATCTTTCCCGACCACGAACGTAGGGCACGATACAATAGCTGCAGTAGTTGTTACAGCCACGTGAAATAGTGACAAATGCTGAGTGCTCGTTCTCCCTGATCGGCTTGATGGAATCGATATTCTCATGTCCAAAAGCCGTCATGACGGAACTTGTGTTCTCATTGCCTTCCAACACATCCGGCAACGCAAAAAGACGATCGGTTCCAAGCACATAGTCTACATACGGAACCTGATCGATCAGTTCATTGCCGAGCCGCTGAGCCATGCAGCCGACTACCGCGATCTTCACATGCGGCTTGCGTTTCTTAAGGCTATGGATTTCGCCGAGACGGCCACGGATCCTGTCCTCGGCCTTCTGGCGCACTGAACAGGTGTTAAGCACAATCAGGTCAGCGTCCTTCTCGTCATCTACCAACTGATAACCGCGAGTGATCATGGCAACCCTGAGCGTGGATGAGTCAGCAAGGTTCATCTGGCATCCGTAAGTAGATATATGAAACGTCTGTATTTTTCTCTCGTTGGGCACAACACCATCCTAGGAGTAGCTCGGACGAATCTTCATCCTTTACCAAAGGACGAGATTATGGCCCCCGAAATCAACCAAAAACACTGCGGAAATGCCACGAAACCCCGCGCCCTAAGTGCCTTGTTGAAAAACCCTATAAGCAGCGTTGTGTCGGGTCCTGATTTCCCGTCTGGACGGGAGATTGTGACCCAACACGTAACATCATGTCACAGAACAGAGTCAGGTCTCATCCCGCCTTTGGCGGGAAAGGACCTGACTCAACTCAGAGAAAGGACTTTTTTAACACGTCCTAAGTAATGAGTGGCAGCGACAGGATGATGGATTGCGAAATAGCATTGCTATTCAGCTTCCATCCGATATGTCGATCATAGGATTAACGGAACCATATCAGCACCAAACAAGCTAAGAGGCTGTCCTGCGTTTGCCTGTTGAGATTGACCTTGTGCCTGTGCAGATATGACATCTGCAGGGGGGAAACCGTTCAGCTACTCGAGGGGTTGTAAACGAATGAGACAAAGCCCAACACCAAGCACAGATTTTCTGGACATTGTTGATCAAGATTTTGAGATTTCAAGGGGATGTCCGCTTCCACTTGGCACGATCAGAAAGCCAGGAGGAATCAATTTCGCCATTTTCTCCAGGCACGCTACGTCTGTGACTCTGGTTCTGTTCAATCCGGGTAGTAATACGCCGGTCGCAGAGTTTCCTTTTGATCCCCGTTTCAATCGAACCGGTGAGGTCTGGCATGCCTTCATACGCGGGCTGACCGGCGGTATCGAATACGGATACCGGGTAGATCGTCAACCGAACGATGCTTTGCACATCCACAGATTTGATCCATCTATTGTCCTGGCTGACCCATACGCAAGAGCACACTCCGGCGGTGAAACCTGGGGAGAGAGGCGTAGTGGGGATGTAAACAAGGGGCAGTACAGATCGTGGCGATCGCTGATTGTGGATGACAGCTTTGACTGGGGCTTTGACCAGCCACTAAACATTCCCCTGGCCGAGACAATAATCTATGAACTTCACGTACGCGGTTTCACACAGCACGAGTCCTCAAAAGTCAGCAATCCCGGTACCTATGACGGACTGATCGAGAAGATACCTTATCTCAAGGAATTAGGTGTTACGGCGGTCGAGCTGCTGCCGATCAACGAGTTCTCAGAAATCGACTGCATCAAGACCAATCCGGCAACAGGAGAGCGTCTGCTCAATTACTGGGGATATCACTCGGTCGGGTTTTTCGCACCGAAAGCTTCGTTAGCTTTCAACAGAACGGCCGGATCGCAGGTCACTGAGTTCAAGACTCTCGTCAAATCTCTGCACGAAGCCGGCTTGGAGATCATACTCGACGTGGTCTTCAACCACACA
Organism: Candidatus Zixiibacteriota bacterium; assembly: GCA_003641405.1. GTDB lineage: Bacteria > Zixibacteria > MSB-5A5 > GN15 > FEB-12 > B22-G1. Next base: position 4,186 of record QNAF01000244.1, read on the forward strand.
GCCGAAGGAGATGAGCGCGGTCCTACAATCTCTTTCAGGGGAATCGACAATGCCGTCTACTACCTGCTTGATCCAGAAACAGGACAATACCACAACTACTCCGGCTGTGGTAACACTCTGAACTGTAACCACCCGGTTGTCCGGGACATGATTCTGGACTGCCTGCGCTACTGGGTAATGGAAATGCACGTGGATGGGTTCCGTTTTGATCTTGCCTCCATTCTTGGCCGAGGTCAGGACGGTTCAGTATTGGCCAATCCGCCGCTCTTAGAACGAATCGCTGCCGACCCCATTCTCGGTAACACAAAACTGATCGCCGAGGCCTGGGATGCAGCCGGGTTGTACC
>QNAF01000245.1 GCA_003641405.1 Candidatus Zixiibacteriota bacterium
GACAGAGAACAGACTCTCAACAAATCCCGCAGGCGAAGAGAAACCATGTGGGAACCCATGATCTCCGGAGGCGTGCTGCCAGACAAACGAGAGAAACCCGCGCTCGTCAAACAGTAGCCAGGAAAGACCGAGAACGACAATGGCACCGGAGCCGATTACCACGCCCATTGAGCGCAACCTGGTTCTATCTTCCCGCAGTAAAGAGAACAGAAGCGGGCCAAGCAACAGGCAGGCACCAAAGCTTTTGCCGAAGACAACCACTGCTCCGCCGATTACTCCAACCAGAAGTTTGCCCCAGGGTCGGTGGTACCAGTGTATGTATGCGAAGAAAAGAAGACTTGAAAGGAAGATCAGTCCGTTTTCGAGGAAGGGCAGTCGTCCATAAACGAACAAGACGTAGTTGGTGCAAAGAAACAGAGCCGAGATCAATAGGGCTCGCCGTGAAAGCTCTTTGCTGAGCGCCGCAAGAAATAACAGGATGCCAAGAAGATTTAGAAACAGTCCGACACCGTTTGATACAATTCTCGACACCCCGGTCAACTTGAAGGCAACGAAGCTGAGCCCGGAAACCAGTGAGCACTTAAACTGTGGCCAGTGCTCAAAACCAAACATGTCCCAGGTGCCCAAGAGTGCTCTGTTGCGGGCGTGATGCGTGACATACGCTCCGTCAGTTGTCAAGGCCTGGCTGCCGTCGGCAAAAAACGCAGGCGGATCGGCCCCCGGATCAATAGATCGTGCCAGAAGCGCCAGCAGAAGCAAACCGCTCACAGTGATATATGTTCGTGCTTTGCTCATGTGAAATTGAAAGTCGAGCGTCTCCTTCTTTGCGGAATCCAACCCCAATATACGGAGACACTTTACCGAAGGCAACGACCTCAGGCATCGACTTAGCACACAGCGCCCCAACGCCTTAAGGGCACTGAACAGAAACCGCCAAAAGCAATTCACACGAAGTTGTTGTTGATTTGTGATCCCATCCTCGTGAGGTTTGTATAAGTGAGTTGTGCGGGCGGTGTGTCTTGAGTATGACTACATGATTAGACAGGAAGCAGGACGGAAGATGTCGATTGATCCAACAATTTTCAAAGCATACGATATTCGCGGGACTTATCCCGAACAAATCAATAGTGAGGTGGCGTATCAAATCGGTGCCGCTCTTGCCAGGAATCTTAAGACGAAATCGATAGCAGTCGGGCGCGACATGCGCATGTCGTCGGATGAACTGGCTGAGCACCTTATCCGGGGAATAAACGATAGTGGGACCGACGTGACTGATCTCGGACTGGTCTCCACCGATGGTTTGTACTATGCGGTCGGCAAATTCGAATACGGCGGTGGTGTGATGATCACTGCCAGCCACAATCCCAAACAGTACAACGGATTCAAGATCTGTAGGGAGAAGGCCGTGCCGTTGTCCGGGCAGGAAGGGCTTAACCAGATTCTCCAGGCCATACAGGATGGCACGTTCGCCAGCAAGTCTCCTTCCCGTGGCGTGACAGTTCGCCGTGACATCAGTACCGACTACTCCGACCATTGTCTTTCGTTCATTGATACTGCTAAGATCAAACCTTTCAAAATCGTCATTGATGCCGGAAACGGTATGGCCGGTGCCACTCTGCCACCAGTGCTGGAGAAACTGCCCATCAAGGCTACGCCGCTGTTTTTCGAGCTCGACGGATCATTCCCGAATCATCCGGCCTCTCCCATTGAACTGGAGAACCTTGTCGATCTACAGAAGAAAATCGCCGAGACGGATGCCGATTTTGGAGTTGCGTTTGATGGTGATGCTGACCGGATGTTCCTTGTTGATAAATTCGGCAACCAACTTGGCGGCGACATGGTAACGGCGCTGGTGTCCAAATCACTCCTGGCCAAATCGCCCGGTGAACACATCCTGTACAACCTGATCTGCTCCAAGGCGGTGCCGGAACTGATTCAGCGCTGCGGAGGTACTGCCATCCGTACGCGGGTTGGCCATGCTCTCATCAAACCACTAATGAAGAAACATAATGCCATTTTTGGCGGTGAGCATTCGGGACATTTCTATTTTCGAGACTTCTGGTTTGCAGACTCAGGCCTGATAGCTTTCCTGGTCTGTCTGGAGTTGATCTCAACCGAAAACAAACCACTACACGAGATGGTCAAGGAGATCGACCCTTATTTCCGTTCCGGTGAGATAAACAGCCGCGTGGAATCTATTCCAGATAGAATCGCGCAGGTGAAGGAGACTTTCAAATCCGGAGAGCAGGATGAAGAGGACGGCCTGACTGTCAGTTACCCGGAGTTCTGGTTCAATCTTCGACCGTCCAATACCGAGCCGCTCCTGCGATTGAACATAGAGGCAAACAGCAAAGAACTGTTGGAAGAAAAAAAGACCGAAATCTTAGGAACCATACGAGGTTGAAAAATGGCTGAGAAGAAGGGCAATATCCTTGTTATCGATGACGACCCCAATCTTCTCTTTCTGTTGGCCGACACTCTGACCAGCATTGGCTACGACTGCATGGCGGCAACCGACGGCATTGAAGCCTTAGATATGCTGGGACAGGAGAACGCAGAGCAGTTCGACTTGGTTGTCACCGATATTAAGATGCCGAACATGGATGGTATCGGCCTGCTCAGTGAAGTACGGCGCGAGTTCTCCGATCTGCCGGTGCTGTTTATCACCGGTGTGGCATCTGAGGAGATCATTGCCGCGGCATCACCGGACGGTTTCCTCGCCAAACCGTTCCGCATCTCGCAGATGGAAGACCTGATTGAGAGAACCCTCGCTGCCAAACACGCGAACAAACCATCTTCGAAGCCGCGACAGGTCTTACTGAATCTGCGTGAGGATCGATTCCGTGACGCGCTATCCGAAGCCCTCATTTGCAGTCACTACCTGCCTTTTGCGGTTTCGGGTGGCGACGAGGCGTTAGAGGAACTTGAGCGCGGATCTTTCGATGTTATGATCGCCGGGGTCGAGAAACGTGGTGGGCAGGACCGCAAGGCTGTGCGTAATGTGCGAACTAAACACCCCAATCTGCCGGTGCTGCTCATCAGTTCGAGCTACGCGGTCGAAGAAGCCAACCGGCTGAAAGACCAGATTGGATTCGACGGGTTTCTCACAAAACCGTGCGATATGGTTGACCTCATTAGCGAACTTGACCGCACCGTAAGTAAACGAAATCAGGAAAAGCCCACGGAACCAATGGCCTGACCTGGCCGTTGGCCGGCTTAAACCGGCTTAGATGAAGACACGCTCAACATCAACAAGTTTCAGTCGGAGGTAACCAGTTCCGAGTTCATTCCACCAACTGAAGGTGATTATGATATTACAGTTGTCGTTGATGAAGATGAAATCAAAATCGAACTGGATGACACTAACAATAGCGACGCGGCTGTTCTGACTGTGTATGCCGACACCGATTCTGACGGTATTGCTGATGTGATTGACAACTGTCCTGATGATCCAAACGAGCTGCAGACCGATACCGATGGTGACGATGTGGGTGATGTCTGCGATGCTTGCGAAGGATTCGATGACGCCCTTGATGCGGACTCCGATGGAGTGCCGGACGGATGTGACATTTGCGCTGGATATGATGACAATATCGACACCGATGAAGACACCGTACCCAACGGATGCGATACAGATGATGATAATGACGGTGTCGTTGATGCTTCTGATTCTGACTTGTTAGACCCTACCGTCTGTGAGGATTCGGATTCAGACGGTTGTGACGACTGTGCAATTGGTACGGACGACTTCGGTCCATTAGCAGACAATGACCCCGCTAACGACGGAACGGATACTGACGCTGACGGTATCTGTGATACAGGTGATAACTGTCCAGATGACTACAACCCCGGACAGGAAGATGCTGATGAGGATGGGACCGGTGATGTCTGCCAGACTTGCTGCATCCCACCCTCCGTGGGCGACATCGACCAGGGTGGCGGTGATTTGGGTTTCAACTACGATGGGGCCGATCTCTCTATGATGATCAACGGTCTGTTCATTGACCCGGCAAGTGGCTGGGACGGCATATGCCTGGACGAAGCAGACGTTGATTTTACAAGTGTCCGACCGGTGGTTGACCCAATGACCGTTGACGGCGCAGACCTGTCGCTATTGATAGACGCGCTGTTCATTGCCCCGACGCACTATTTGAAGAATTGTGACGGGACGGATAACTACTGATAAAGTAATTGGCGGGTTCGCAGACGGACCCGCCCTACTCGGAGTCGGGACCGCAGGCACTCTCGGAGTGGTTGGTCCCAACTTACGAGACTCAGGACAGGTTCTGTTCAGGGCGACATCGAAGCAAAAAAACATGCGCAATCATGTCATGCTGAGCTTGTCGAAGTATGGTTCGTTGTTTGGCCGCTTCACCCTTCGACAGGCTCAGGGTGACAGAGATAGCCATGTAGGGCAGGATCCCATAGGCGCTAACTTAAGACTTGTATTTATATTGTGTTTATTCTATGTTTGGGCATGGATACAATTACCTGTTTCACGAATGATGATGACTGGCTTCATGTATTGAGC
>QNAF01000246.1 GCA_003641405.1 Candidatus Zixiibacteriota bacterium
CTGTCGTTTTGCCATGAGGTCTACCGTTGATTACCAGCGAACAGCGTATGCGGCATTTCAAGGATGGTGAGACCATTACCATCGAACCGTGGCGAGCCAAGGCCTTTCCTGTCATTAAGGACCTGATGGTGGACCGCTCGGCGTTTGACCGGATCATCCAGATCGGCGGTTATGTCTCTGTTAATACCGGTGGCGGCACCGACGCTAACGCTATTCCTATCCAGAAAGATGACGCCGAAAGATCCATGGACGCCGCGGCATGTATTGGCTGTGGTGCCTGTGTAGCTGCCTGTAAGAACGCCTCCGCCATGCTGTTCGTGGGCGCCAAGGTGGCCCAGTTCGCAAGGCTTCCTCAGGGACGCGTGGAAAGGGAGAAGCGGGCGCGGTCAATGATCGCCCAGATGGATGCCGAAGGTTTCGGCAACTGCACTAATCAGTACGAATGTTCGGCTGTCTGCCCCAAGGAGATATCTCTGGACGTGATAGCTACTCTCAACCGCGAGTATTTCCGCTCTGCCGTAACAAAGCGGTGAGCCCGAATCTGTAATGTTTCCTGATGCTGCTGCTCACTTTACCTGAGCAGCAGCATCTTTTTGACTTCGGTTCTCCCTGCAGTCGAAAGACGATAGAAATAGATTCCGGTAGAGGCTGCTCTGCCGGAATCGTCTCGGCCATTCCATTCGGCGCTGTGAACACCAACATCAAGATGCCCGTCAATAAGAGTAGTCACACGTTGCCCCAGCACGTTGTATATGTCAAGATGAGCGAATCCCGACTTTAGCAGGTCAAAACTTATTGAGGTCCCCGAATTGAAGGGGTTGGGGTAATTCTGATGCAAAACATAATCGAGCAGATCAGCATCAAACGCCGGATTCTGATCGAACCGTAGTGAATACAGCTTCGCGTTTCGCATCTTTAGGTGTAACCGTATCCCTTGTTTCTGCAGGTGCCCGACATACTGCCTTCCCTGCCACGAGACGATTGCAGCCAGGTTATCTCCGCGCAAAGTATCTGCGTTTTTCAACGAATATCCGACCACGGGGTCGCCGTTCGCACTCAGCATTCCGACAACAAGGAAACCATCGCCACTCGTCGTGTAGTTCAAGCGCAAACTGTTACCTTCGAATAGGAGAATCTTCGTGAGCAGTTCGCCCGGTTCAGCTTTTGCGTCGAGAGAGACAAAACCATCCACTCTCTGCCTGAAGCAGTAGTACCGTCCGAACTGCTCGGGGTTGCCGTGAGTTTGCCTGTAGCCCAGCAAGTACTGATAGTAAAAGTCATCTATCCGCAACATCCCAAGTCCCATATACATCTGTTGCACTGAGTCTCCGAAACAGGCAAAATCAATATACGGCGTTCGGAATCGTTCGAACGCAATACCGTCCCTGCTTACAGCCAACTGGACATTCAGCACACCGTCGGAGTAGAATTGACCCTCTGGAGGTGGCGGGTAGTGCTCGAAGATGCTCGGGAAAGCCAGATAAACATCGGGTGCTTCGGAGTACTTGTTTACACTGGGATTGTAGATATCGATGTTAGGGGGATCTAACGAATCGGCCGCGAGGACCATTTCAAGCTCAGTACTAATGGCAGGCGGTCGTTCGGGCCCAAAGCGATAGAATGGTGAGTCTATAGGATTGTACGGCCAGGGTTCGGTGGGATCATTTACCTCCAGCCGACTCACCGTTCGGTTGGGGACAGTGCCCCCATCGTAATCAGGGAGGAAGTTCCAACTTCGCAGATAGGCGACATAAGTTCCGGTCCGGTCATCGTAGAATATTAGGTTATGGCTGTCCGCCATCATGTCGAGCAGAGCAATGTCTACCAACTGAAAGTTAATTCCATCCGAAGACTCATAGATGTACTGAAACAGACGATTTCCCAGGAGTTTATAGCGGGAATCAGCCGGTGCCAGCGGGTCAATGAAGATCGAACCCCCGTCGTCAAACTCAACCGGTAGTATGTTGTTGGAAGTTGACCCTTCGAATGTTACCAGCCCAAGATCGGGGCGAGTCCAGGTCAACCCGTCAATTGACGTTGCATAGCATATCCTGCGTGCCATGCTTGGAGCTTCGTAAGCCCCGTACCACATGCGGTAGACTCCTGCATCCTCCATGACATTGAAATAGCTAAGACAGAAGCTCTCCCACGGAAAGACCGGTTCAAGAACCGACTGCATCAACTCCGGTGGATTTGCCGTACGCTGCACGTTGTATGTGCTGTCGATGATCTTGTCGTCAAAAAGGAGCTGATTATAGTCGCTTACTGTAACTGTAACACCGGCCAACCAGCCAGACGCCGGGACACCTGCCAGAAGCACGATTATTGTTATCATCCTGATCAAGACGTCTCTCCGTCCTCACTGACTGAGACCGGCCTTCCTGCTGCGCCTTCCAGTCTCAATTCCACCTTTCCGGTGAATATAGAAAAAACAACGCCAGACATCCACCTGTCCGGTCCCACTAGCCCCGTAACTTATTCCGCATCGAACAAGGAATATTTGTTTATCTTAAGCACCAGCCCGCACTAGAGCCGCCGAGCTCCTAACTGCCTGACTATCAGGACCTTACGCTGCCACTCTAATCCGGTGCTTTAGCGTAATCTCATTATGCGCGTAGTTGAAGCAGCATTCGGCAGAAATGTGTTGACAGATTGCCAAAATCTAATTTAATATACAAATCTGGTCGATAACCGGATTACGGTTGAAGTATTGACGATTAGAAGGAGAGACGGCTCGATATGGCTAAGAAACAATCATTCGCTCAAAAGGCGTTGGGAAAAGACGGGAAAGCACTGGCCGAGTACGTCAAGGTCGTCAAGGCAGTTCGCGGTGACAAGGGAGCCTGGAAGTTCAAGACCCAGATGGTTGCTGTAACCGATGAGAATCGCAACGAAGTCTACGGAGGCTAAGGAGAGACTACTATGGCCAAGCAATCACAGCGTATCATGATCAAAATGAGAAGCACCGAAAGTCCCTACACCTATACGACGAAGAAGAACAAGCGTAACAACCCGGACCGGCTTCAGTTGAAGAAGTACGACCCGGTCGTCAACAAGCACGTTCTCTTCAAAGAACAGCGGTAGCTACCGGCTCGGCCGGTGCCATCCACCTACAGTTCCAATCTCAATATATCATGGGCCAGAGATACGTGCATGAGCCAGGGCAGCATCTCTGCGATCCTGCCGTTTCTGATCTCTTGTGCCCGGCAGACGTTCCAAGTGTGGGGCTCCCGCTGTGCCCGGCAGACGTCCCCGTCTGCCGAGTGACTTGATTACACTTTGTATTAGTAGTATCCTGTGCCATGCCTGTTCGAAGCAAACTACACTTGAAGGGTCCGGCATTGGCGTTTGTAACAACGACCTCCATGACTGGACTCCCGTTTTCACAATTGACACTGTCGCCGAGGCAGTCCTCACGCAATTACGGGATACGGCTACACACTTCGCTTCCTCGTTGGTTGGCTATGTCCTGATGCCGACACATCTGCACATGCTGCTGGGGATGCCCAGGATTGAACATCTGCCCCAATTCATGCAAACCTTCAAAAGTCTGTCCTCTCGCAGTGCCAAGAAGCTCCTTGACGGTGACCGGCTATTGCACTTGCAGAGAAAAGGGCGATATCATCTGTGGATGCCACGATACGATGATCTCATCGTGTACTCTGAACGGCAATTCAAGACGAAGTTAGAGTACATTCATAATAACCCTGTCAAAGCAGGTCTGGTCGGAACATCCACCGAATGGCGCTACTCAAGTGCTTCCGCATGGTTCGGTGGCTCTGAAGGGCTGATTCGTATGAACAAGGACTTTCGCTGGACCGAGGACCAGGCTAGATGAAAGCGGCAGACGGGGACGTCTGCCGGGCACCGGAATACGATAGAGACACGAAGAAGTCAAGATACTGCCTACTATTTATGAATCACACTGCTAGATGCTGGGCACTACTTCGTTCAAAGATGCGGCGTCAAGAAGGTCTTTGAGTTCGGGGTACCTTTTGGCCAACCGTTGAACTGCAGCAGTATTCAGGCCGTTTTGTATGGCTAACGTGTAAGCTCTCACCGCGAGTTCATCATGGTTCAGAAACGCATACCTGTCTCCAAGCAAATGGGGGACACCCGGTCGCATTTCGCTGATTCTCTCCAGCCGCACCAGTAATGTTTCGGAGTGCCCGAGGCGATTGAGGAAGAGGTTAATCGACGCCAATTCGGCCAGGGCCTCAGTTTGTAGGCTGTCGAGTTCCAAGGCTCTTTCGAGATAAGCTCTGGCATCGGCGAAAGCGCGTGCTGATTGATCAGCGGGTGTATCGTAGGCGATTCCAGCCTGAACGATACCCAGTCTGGCCTTGATTTGAGCATTCTCAGGCAGGAGACTATCGGCTTTCCTCAACAGGACGAGCGCTGAATCGCCGAGTTTCAGTTCGTGGCAGCATCGAGCGAGGTTCAACAGTGGTCGCGTGTTTGCGCTATCAGTCAGAACCGCCTTTTCCAGGAAAGTTGCGGCGGTGTCCCAGGC
>QNAF01000247.1 GCA_003641405.1 Candidatus Zixiibacteriota bacterium
ATTGGAGACATTCAACTCAAAAACACGGTCCAGCCCCTTTTGCCTGACACTGGTGATCACGCTGCCCTCCAAGCCGAAAACCGGCCATGGCTTCTCACGTGTTTCCACCTTGACCTTGGAGGATGGGACGCAGAAACAGCCCGACCCGCCCGGATGATAAACAAAGCCGAGCGCCCGAACGGTTTTCGCCTGCCGTACGTGAAAGTAGGCCGCGCGCGCTTTCTTGTAGAACTCCGTAGACACGACCTTGCCACCAAGGAGTTCCTGCTCAAGCTGTGCCACGAGAGACACTATGTGAAGGGCCGTTTGCATCAAACGAATATAGGCACGGCAAACCGTCACAACAAGTTTGCACTGCCGAGCTCATGCTCATATATTCACGTCTGTAGACGCTATCTTATATATGGAGGAATCCAGATGAAACACGGCGCCAGAAACGTTGTAACCGCAAAAGTTACTTCAGTCAAGAACGGTGACATCATGTCGCTCGTTAAGTTCGATGTTAACAGCCCGGCACGGATGGCTTCCGTGCTCACAACGGAATCAGCCCAGGCACTGGATTTGAAAGTCGGCGACGAAGTCCAACTCGTTATCAAGGCCATTCACGTATTGCCCGTGAAACCATAGGCCGCGTTGAGCGACACCGTCAATCTACGCCGCAAACCGTGTGACTTGCCTGAAACTTTCGAGCCGCCTTGTGCGTATCAATAAGTGACAGCCAGAGGGAATATGGCTGTCATAGACATTCAAGTCTAACCGCATCGCAAAGGCGGAGCAGGAAGCTTCGCCTTTGTTACATTCAGTTCCATCACTTGACTACTTCTGTGTAATGGTCAGATCCCACAGCTTGCTGTGGGATCTGACACCCACTATGCGGCTACCCACTTCGGCTTCTATCCTGCAACTGAAAAACAATCAATAAAAAAAGAGCCCCGTGCAAAAGCACAGGGCTCTTAATTGGCTGATTAGCCGAAGAAAACAATCTTATTTCAGGAAGACCATCTTCTTAACATCCGAGAAGTTACCGGCGGTAAGCCTGTAAAGGTAGATACCACTGGCATAACCGGAAGCATCCCATTCATACGTATAGTTGCCGACATCAGCATTGCCGGAATACGTGTCAACCACCTGGCCCTGAATATTGTAGATGGCCAGTTGGAACTCACCAGCCGTAGGCAGTGAGAACGCAATTGTTGTGGTCGGGTTAAACGGGTTCGGGTAGTTCTGATCCAGGCTGTAGCTGGTAGGAACATTGTTCAGATCAAGCGGAGCACCTTCAAGGTTAGCCGCTTCGATAACAACAATGTCACCACTCACACCACTGAGGATTGTGCCCGTAATAGACACGGCCTCGGCGGAATTCGGATCCAGCGTGGCGATAATGCGAGTCTGGCCATCAACGACCTTGCTCTGCATTACCATATTGTCAGCCACGAGCTCAGGAGTGCATACTCCGTCAACGACGAGGTAAACACCACCGAGTTCCGTATTGAAGGCCAGCGTGCCGTTGTCGAACGAGTAGTTAGCATCAACAGCAGCAGTCTTCGGATACGGCATGGCGTCGCCAATAACGACACGGATCAAGTAAACAAGATCGGCAACCGAAAGGGTCAGGCCGTCCTTGTTACAGTCGGAGGCAGCTATCGAAGCATCCTGGTGATCCAAAGGAGTCGGACCAAATGCGGTCAGACCTTCGATGAAGTAGTTAGTGAACATAACAGCATCTGCAATCTCGTACGCGAGACCGTTGACGTTGATATCACCAGGGGCATCAATCGAGTCGTGACAGGCGATATCGATACCACCGTTACGGAAGTCGATCAGATACCACGTCGAGTCCTTGAAACTAAGGGCGCACTCTTCATCCGGTACACCGTAGGAACCAGGAAGCTGGTACTCGGCTGGAGTCTCCCAGAGAACCCAGCTATCGTCTGTGTCGCTGCAATCAACGGAACTGAATCCGTCACCGGTGTAGTTCCACACACGATACTCAAGGAACAGGGTATCACCAGCAACGTTCGAAATGGCGTTGTCGCCACAGTCAATCCAGTAGAACCTGATTGGTGCAAAGGTGCACTCCAACGTGTGATCGTTGGAGACCAGGAACCGCATAACAGCCAACTCATTGGAGATACCAACGTCGTTGGTGAAGCAGGTCGGATGATTGGCACCATTGTTCGTTTCGGCCATAGCCACTATACGCAGCAGACCTGACGGACAGCCGTTACCACAGTTACCGAACGCACCGTAACGATACGTGAAGTACTCCCAGCCACAGTCCGGGCCGGTCGGATTATCAATGAACGCACCGGGAATAGCTTCCATGAACGTAAGCGCCGAAGCGTCATAGGCGATCAGGAAGTCAAAACCACCCATCGGATGGTTAACATAGGTGCTATTCAGCATTGTAATCGGTACATCGTGGATCTGTCCCTGAATAACGCCAGTACAACTGGTCCCTTCGGCAGTACCGTGCAACTTCGCAATTGAGATCTCAAACGGAATGATCTCAACCAGGAAACAGCAGGTGTCTGCGTTTTCGGGATTGCATCCATAAAGAGGATCCGGATCGTCGCAGATCATGCTACCATCAGTCGCCTCAACACAGATCTTAAAGATACCAGTGTACTCGGCAGTGTAGTCAGTATCCCAAATGATAGAGCCATCGTCCTCGTTCACTACCGGCAAGACGGCCGGCGGGAAAGCAGCCGAGCTTGGGCTGACGCGCTCGAAGCTAGCCAGATAGTAGTGGACATCGGCAGGATCATTGTCAGGATCCACGGCCTCTTCGAGGTCGTAGGTCAACGTCTGACCCCAAGCAGCTGTTGCTACAACTACCTCACCCGGGCAATTCAAGAATTCCGGGGGCTCGTTGGAGACACAGATGTTGAACGTGGTCGTGGCAAATGCAAGGCACTCATCAGTGACTTTCACTTCGATTGAGTGGTTGCAAACCTGAGTAAAACCTGGTGTCCAGTTGATGACGCCAGTGGTGCCACCAATGGTCATACCGGAAGGCGGACTGACCAGTGAGAACGTAAGGCTCTCACAGAGGTTCACCAGATCAGGATCGTCACCAGTGGCAGTCATCGTCCACGCCTGGCTATGAGGGATCACGATATCAGCTATAGCGTCAATGGTCGGATCCTGATTAACAACAGTGAATCCACCATCAGTGAAGCCAACAGCCACAACAGATCCATCTTCAGCATCGACGAACTGGGTGGTAATCGGACCCGTCAGGGACGGATTCGGATAGAAGTAGGAGTCGCAATTGCCAATTACAACATCGCCACCGCAGCTATTTGTGGTTTTGAAGGAGATTGTCGCCACGACAGGCTCGGCCTGAGCGGCAACATTCGTGAGAACTCCATCACCAGCGTCAATGCGCATAGCAGCAAAACGGACCGTATCAGGAGAAATGCCATCGGCCTGGAACTGCGGGGCCGGCTGATTCGACAGCACGCCTGCGGGCAGGTTCCAGTCAATAGTCACGTTCTCCATAAAGGCATCGCCGGCAGCAGTAGAATACTCAAGGACAAACTCAAGAGCACTTACTGAATCGAGTGTCACGTCAACTTCGACTGGGAGTTCCCAATCAAAACAACGGGGCAGATCACCAGTGGCGGTGCCAATAGTGACGCTGTTACCCAGCGCCATCGAGGCTCCGAATACTACTATAAAGGAGACTATCAGCAAAGAATGAAGCGTTCTTTTTTGCATCATTTATTGCTCCTTTAATACTTACTTACTTAGAAGTTCTAGACAATTACTGCTGGAGTAAAGTCCAGCGGCAAAAGCCTTTCTAATAATCGGTTATTATCCCTCAAAGGGATCGGGTACCGTAACCCGCCAATTCACCGTCTTAACAATCAAGATATAATCCCGCAAACGGGAGCGTATCAACAATGCTCAGACTTAGAATCGGATTGGAGATATTACTGATGTAAAGACAAGAAACCGTGTAGAATATAAGAATCCCTTACGGTCATTATATCTTTTGAAACAACCTAAAAACGGGTCTGAATCTCTGTAACATCAAGTTTTCGTTAACGTTACGCAAGGTGCTTGGGACTCAAAACAGAAGCGCAAACAGCACAACTATTTCCCTAGACAGCTCAAGTATAGCATAATATCGCAATTTTGTCAAGAAAAATCTGCATTTTTTCCTGCCTTTAGAAAATCGTGGGGAATAGTATAGATGTCAGGTTGCAAGCAACCTGACCTACGGGTACCCCACAGCTTGGGGCTTGTTGATAAACCCTACCCCGTGCGCGGCAGACGTCCTCGTCTGCCGATATCTTGGTGTCTGGCGGCGCACGAGGACATACACCGCCCACCGTCTATCAGTTACTGTGGCAGTATCACAGGGATCCTGCCCTACTTAACTTTGCCGGGGTGGCGTCAGGTGTCTCTGCCTGACGCCCCTCCGGATTTCCCCGACTGCCAGGCAGAGACACCTGGCAGCACTGCAAAGTCCTCTTA
>QNAF01000248.1 GCA_003641405.1 Candidatus Zixiibacteriota bacterium
GTCTTCTATTTCTTTGGGGGTGACCCGGCCACAGCCAAGACTATCATCGGTTTTGCCATGGGTGCCTCGTCAATTGCACTGTTAGCCCGTGTCGGTGGTGGTATCTACACCAAGGCGGCCGATGTCGGTGCTGACCTGGTCGGTAAGGTAGAGGCTGGGATTCCGGAAGACGATCCGCGCAACCCGGCAGTCATCGCTGATAACGTTGGTGACAATGTTGGTGACACGGCCGGTATGGGTGCTGACCTGTTTGAGTCGTACGTCGGTTCGGTAATTGCCACGATAGCCATCGGAGCCACGGCGACCGCTGCTAATTTGGGTCTGTCAGGTGGTTCGATGATTAATGATGCAATACGTTCGCAATTCATGCAATTGCCTCTTATGATCGTTGGCTTCGGTCTTTTCGCTTCGCTCCTTGGTGTACTCTCAGTGCATCTGTTTTCCAAGATGAATCCAGCAGCTACGCTTCGTCTGGTTACCTACGTAGGTGCGGTGGTAATGCTGATTGCGGCATGGTTCATTATTGAGCGGCTGGAATATGTCGATACAACAGTCTTCTGGGCAATCCTGGGTGGCAACGTGGCTGGTATTATTCTCGGTTTACTTACCGAGTACTACACCGCGGCCAAGCCTATCAGGGATATCGCCAAGTCCTCCGAGACCGGCGCGGCTACCTGTATTATTAATGGTCTCGCGGTAGGCATGGAATCGGTCTTGTTACCGGTGATTGTCATTTCCGCGGCGATTTACACTGGTTACAGTTTTGCGGGTCTATACGGTATTGGTATTGCCGGTGTCGGTATGCTCGGAACGATTGGTGTGACGATGTCGGTAGACGCTTATGGCCCGATTGCTGATAACGCCGGTGGTATTTCCGAAATGTCCGGCTTGGGTCCGGATGTGCGCAAGATTACTGACAGGCTTGACTCGCTCGGCAACACAACGGCGGCTATTGGTAAAGGTTTTGCGATTGGTTCCGCGGCCCTGACAGCGCTGGCTCTATTCTCTGCCTACGCTTCGGCTGTGAACCTGACTTCCATCAATATTCTTCAAGTTGAAGTGGTGATTGGCTTCCTGGTCGGTGGCTCGCTACCATTCCTGGTGGCGGCTATGACTATGACCGCTGTTGGTAAAGCGGCGGCCCAGATGGTGGAAGAGGTTCGGCGTCAGTTCCGCGAGATCAAAGGTCTCATGGAAGGCAAAGCCAAACCGGATTGCGACCGTTGCGTTGATATCGCCACCACTGGCGCTCTGACCCAGATGGTGGGGCCCGGTCTGGTAGCAGTTCTTAGCCCAATAATAATTGGTTGGCTTCTCGGCAAAGAAGGTCTCGGCGGTATGCTCGCCGGGGCGACGATGGCTGGTATTATGATGGCCCTGATGATGGCCAATGCCGGTGGCGCCTGGGATAACGCTAAGAAGTATATTGAAGCCGGTGCTCACGGCGGTAAGGGTTCAGATGCCCACAAAGCTGCGGTTGTCGGCGACACGGTAGGAGATCCTTTCAAGGATACTTCCGGTCCGTCCATGAATATTCTTATCAAATTGATGGCAATTGTGTCTCTTGTTGTGGGAACCGCACTGTTTGCCTGATCTGACTATTGACCGAGATATTCAGTCCATGATAGGGTCGGGCTTTCGAGCCCGACCCTTTTTCTGTGAATAGGCCATTTCTGTAGGGAATGTTGAAAAAGTCTCCTCCCTGAGTTGAGTCAGGTCCTTTCCCGCCAAAGGCGGGATGAGACCTGACTTTGTTCTGTCACTTGATGTTATGTGTCGGGTCACACTCTCCCGCCTGGGCGGGAAATCAGGACCCGACACAACGCTGCTATGGGGTTTTTCAACTGTGATCCTGCCAATATCGGCAGAACCAGAAGCGGTTCTGCCCTACTACTGTGTCCGGCAGATGTCCACATCTGCTGGATGACACGGCACATGTGGAGAGGTTCTCCCAAATGTCATGCTGAGCCTGTCGAAGCATGTTAACGTAAATACAGGTACTCACATAACCGCGTGAGTGAATACGTATTGGACAAACCCGCCTTCGACAAGCTCAGGCTGACATAAGGCAGTTAATATACGAAATGTGTTTTTTTAGGATAACATGTGGACATATGCCGCGCACAAGAACTTGTGCCAGCAACCGACCATCGAGAAACAATAGGGTTTATTGCTAACAACCTTTTTTGACATTTCCCTATGAATAGTATTTGTGATCGAAAGTAAGAGAGTTACTATGCGAGAACCAAATTGCTTGAAAATGAAACTCACAGGTGCGATCTTCGTCTAATAAATCTGATAGGAGAAGAAAATGGAAAACACTGCGTATCCTGATTCCGGAGCAGAAACCAAAGGATTGTCCATTAGTGGCCTTTGGCAGGTCCTGACAGGCCCTTCAGCTTTCTTTGCCAAGCTCAAGGATGATCCGAAGATACTCGTACCCTATGTCGTCTTTGGGTTGGCAATGGCCTGTTTCCTGTTTTATGTATCTGAGTACATAGTGGAGCTTCAGATAGCGGCGATGGAGGAGCAGGGGAACCTGCCACCTGGTGTCAATCCGGCTGATCTGGCAGGCTACATGAAGTACTCGGCTATCGGCGGCGGTACCATAGCAATGCTGCTGTTGCCGCTGGCAAGCTCCGCCCTGGCGCTCTTTTGGGGCAATTTTGTGTTTGGTGGTAAGGCGAAGTACAAACAGATTCTATCAGTTGCACTATACGGTAGTATCGCCTATGCGGTCGGTGCCCTCGCTGCGATACCGCTGATAATCGCCAAAGACGCCATGATAGCACCCTTTTCGCTGGCGGTTCTAGCGGGGAATCAGGGTTTTGACAGTGTTCTGTTTCAGGCTCTGTCCAAGATAGATGTGTTCTATATTTGGGAGATTATTGTCGTTGGCATAGGTTTGTCGACGATTTACGGCATGCCGCGCAACAAAGGCTACATGATATCGGTCTTATCAATAGGTATGATGTCTGTGTTGCATGTTGTTGCCACGGCCATTGGAAAGGCTTTCAGCTAAAGGAGCGACGATGAAATTGACTTCGGCACTAACTCTTATTGCGATACTTGTCGGCTTGTCTTCAGTACCGGCTCATGCCAAAGAACTCACTCTCGATGATTGTATCGATCTTGCGCTCAAGAATAGGGCGTCCATTATCAGGGCTCGTGGTTCAGAGAGTATGGCTTCGGCCGAAAAACGGTCTGCATTGGGTGCATTCCTGCCCAGGGTTTATGCTTCCTATTCGTATTCGAAGCGCAAAGAGACTGAGATCAGGCCACTTTCGTGGACAGATGTTGCCTGGACAGTAGATCGGCTCGATACAATTATTGTTGTGGATACTTCAGGTGGTCCGAATCAGCAAGCCGTACTGCCTCATTTCTTGGCGGTTGACTCGGTGCTTAATCCCGATGAGCAAGAGGTTGGTCCGAACAAGTCGTGGTCTGTCGGGACAGATGTGTCGCTTTTCAACCTTCCCAACTGGTTTAACCTGGCAGCAGCCGGGGCAGGCAAAGCACGGGCAGAGTTGGACGTTTTGGCGTCTGAGCAGGATCTCATCTACTCAGTTAAGATATCATACTACGCCTACCTGGCTTTTGTGCAGAATCTTGACGTACAACTGGAAGCTGTCCGACGTGCAGAAGAGCAACTGAAGCTGATAGAATCACGTTATGAACTTGGTTCGGCCTCCAGGTCCGACGTACTCAAACAGAAAGTACAGTTTGGGAATGATCGTCTTTCATTGCTTAGAGCATCAAACTCCGTCACAAGTGCCAAAGCTGATCTGGCTTATACGATTGGTCTGGACCCTCGTGAGAAGAACGACTTTTCCTCACACTACGAAGTGCGGGAATACAATGGTTCTCTTGACGATGCGGTGGACTTCAGTATGCAGAGTAACCCCAGCCTGCTGGCTCAGCAGAAGACAGTGGATCAGACTGGCCACTCGGTCCGAGCCGCAATGTCATCTTATCTGCCTACGCTTTCTGCATCGGCCGGTTGGAGCAAGTTCAACGGTACGCAGGCCTATCCAGCCGCATTCGAGTATTCCAGCCAGACAACATCATGGGGCTTCTCGGTGAACTTCAATATTTTTGACGGTTTCTACCGTGAGCAGAGAGTTACCAGCGCCAAGGTGTACCGAAATAACGCCAGGGCAGACCTTGCGGACCTGCGCAATTACACCGTCAGCAGGGTGAAGACGGCGCATTCGGACTTAGGGCAACTCAAAGAGCAGAAGATAGTCTCGCAAGAGAACGTTGAGGCAGCCGAAGAAGATTTGAGAATAACACAGGAAAAATATAATCTGGGTGCGGCAGCCATTCTTGACCTGTTGGACGCTCAGGTATCTTTGAAACGAGCCCAGGTGGCGCTGATTCAGGTTGATATCGATCTTAACCTGGCGATTGCAAAGCTTGAAAACGCAATGGGCAAAAGGTAAGCTTCTGCCAAAGGTCGGGGAATATGAAGAACAAAAA
>QNAF01000249.1 GCA_003641405.1 Candidatus Zixiibacteriota bacterium
ACGGAATCCGGACTCTGGTTTCCTCTGGCATTCATAATGAACTCCTTCTTTACATGCCAAATCTACAAAACCACGTCTTAACTTTAAGTCCTCTGTGTCCAAATTATGCTGAACCGATGCAGTAGCATCATTTCTCTCATATACTCAGATGGGGAAGATGCATGGCGTCTTGAGAAGGCAGTGTCTACAGACTTTCCTCCCGGAAGAATGATTGATTCTGGAACAGACATAAACCTCAGTGTCCTTGAGAAATACGTTGGTGACTACTTGCTTGACGTCAATCTGGTTAAACCTGAGAAAGCAGCCAGAGTTTCAGTAGCTATATGTGGAAAACAGCTTTGCCTGACGGTAGCAGATGAGTATTCGGTTCAGGTGTGGCCACGCAGTGAAAGTCTTTTCTTCCACCAGACCTCCGAATTCACAATTGAATTCGTCAGAAACGATGAGGGATTGGTTTCTGGATGTATTATCACTCTTGGGGGATCACGAGTGAATGGAATTCGTGCCACTCCCTCGGCAGAAGATGAAAGCCACTAAACCCTACAGCCTGGCAGCCACCCTCTCGTGACCACCCATTCAATTGGGCTGCATTCATTGCCCAGGGAGATTGGCGATAGGCAAAACTCATATTATCGATGCAACCATCCTGAGATAAACAACCCCACGTTCATCTAAGATTACAATAATGCTCAGTGTGTTAGAAAACGGGAAGGGAAAGGTCTCGAACGCATAACGTAACTTGTAATCACACAAGGGGTTGTGCTATTTAAGCTGGGAGACAGGGATTCGAACCCCGATACTACGGTCCAGAGCCGCATGTCCTACCATTGGACGATCTCCCAGTTACCTGAACTCTATCGGTTTCGATCCGAAAGAGTTGATACTCTGGATGGCCGAGAATATAACACTTGCTCTCAATCTGTCAAGCAGATAGAACACGACAATGAAACAGCAAAAACCCTCTGCCAGCACTCCTCGATGAGTGTAACGCGCCACGGTAATATCAAGAATCGTGACTACCACAGAAAGTAGATGGGCGCTTTCCTGGCGGAAACAGCCTGAAAAGCAGCGCCTCTCCCCCAACAGCAATAACAGCCTCATCAGCAATTATCCGGTTCCTTGTCGAAACGGTCATACCGCGG
Organism: Candidatus Zixiibacteriota bacterium; assembly: GCA_003641405.1. Classification (GTDB taxonomy): domain Bacteria; phylum Zixibacteria; class MSB-5A5; order GN15; family FEB-12; genus B22-G1. The sequence goes on from QNAF01000249.1 coordinate 1,143, forward strand.
TGTACTTTCAGCCGTTCCACATCAAAAGCGGTCCCGGAACAACTCAGGGTAATCTCCTGCGACAGGGGGATGACAGATACTCTCTCTCCTCTGGCTTGTCTCAGCGTAAGCGAGTCGTCTTTTAAGCAACGAATTTCGGATCTATGATTGACGATACGCACACATAGCTGTTCACTATGCCGTCCGTGTCTAAAACGAATTGTCAGAAGCAGCAGATTGGCCGTGAAATGGTCCGGCTCGTTTATCGCCGGTTGAACGATATCTATGTTCTTAGCACAGGCGTCACAACAGTACTCCAAAGCAAGTTGCGTATCTGTCTTATCCTTGGCAACTGGATACGACAGTACCCTGGTTCGCTTCAGGGATTTGATTTCGTGACGCTTGACGGAATCCAAATCTCCAATCAGCAGGTCAGGGGTGAGCGAACAGGTTCGGAGAAATCGGTAACCACCGTCCACAGCGACTTTGAACTTGCCCCGCGCAAGTTTGCGGTAATAGGGAATGTGCTTTGTGCGACACCGCCCGGGTAGAAATAAGATGCAGTCTTTCATGCAGTGTTACATCGAGAGGACTACACTGGCAGCTCCCAGCAGCGGCGCGGTCTCGTCAATGATGACTCCAACCGGCATACCCGCGAGCATTGTCTCCATCTTGCCCTTCTTGACAAAGCGGTCCATGAACCGTCCCGTGTCGAACGCAGTGAGAATCTGCGGGGCAATGGGGCCACCGATGTAGATGCCCCCTCTGGTCATACCCTTCAGTGCAAGGTTGGCGGCCTCTGATGCACAGCAATCAATAAAGATGTCCATTGCTCGTGCGGCTGTACTGTCCTTGCCGGAGAGCGCCTTCTCTATGATTGCCGCCGGTCGGTCTTTGGAACGTGCGAACCATGCCGCGACTGTGCCCTCACCAGTGTCAATCAGGAAATTGTAGATGCGCTGCAGACCTCGAAGTGACACAACATCCTCAGCCTCCACACCACCGCGTTCGGAGTATATGTACTCGCGAAGTTCGGCTTCAAGTTGATTGCCGGGGGCGAAATCAGCGTGGCCTCCCTCGGACGCATACGGATAGAGCTTCTTGCCATCGCTGTAGATTAGTGCTTCGCCCAAACCGTAACCCGCGGAGATAAGTCCAACGTTACCGCTGCTTGTCTTAAGCCCATTGTTGATAGTGAAGAACTTCTCCGATCCGAGCTGTGAAAGGCTGTGGGCAGTTGCGACCACATCGTTGATGAGTTTGACGCGCTGGAAACCGAACGACTCCGCAATCCTTGTGTCGGCCATGTGCCAGGGAAGATTGGTGGGTGTGACTTCACCTTCAATAACAGGACCGGCCACGCCAAGGCAGGCAATATCAAACTTGATGCGACTTTTCCTAAGATACAAACTGAGAATGGAATCGAAATCCGAGAAATCCGCATTATTGTACTTCTGGTGTTTCAACACATGGATTCGACCCGACTTCTCGGTCACTCGCGCCAATTCCACCGTCATACCGCTGATGTATCCAGCTAATCTTTCTGACATCGTCTTACCTACGCACAATTGTTGCTACTTATACACAACGGCAGTGCCGTTGGCGCTCACCATAAGCATATTACCACTGCCCATACTTATTGTCTCGTAGTCCAGATCCACACCTATCACAGCATTGGCACCCATCGCCTTGGCTTTGGCCACCATTTCACCCACGGCTATGTCCTTGGCTTTCTGAAGCTCCCTCTCGTAAGCCTCGGAACGGCCACCTACAATGTCCCGAATCGAAGCAAAAAGATCTTTGAAGATATTAGCGCCAAGTATTGCTTCACCCGTGACAAGACCATGGTAGGTTGTGATTTCTCTGCCTTCAATGGTTGGAGTGGTAGTTACGAGCATGTCAAACCTCAATTTCTGATTTCACCGGGACTTCCCGACGGAATTGCAATACTTCTACTGTCTCCTACGAACTCAGCAGCTCCGAGTTTCTATCCAACTTCACAATTGATACCAATCCGCTCACTAATATCTTTCACTTTGTTCGCTACAGATTCGGCATTGAGTCCAAGTATGCGATACAGATCAGCAGCCTTACCGGACGGTGCGTACCGTGGCACACCCATCTTCGTAAGGCGTGGGGAGAATCCACTCTCGAGCAGCGCTGAACCAATCGCAGTTCCCAGGCCGGTTTTTACGACGTGATCCTCAAGAACAATAATTTCCTGCATTCCTCCCAGCATCTCGAGATCATTCGTGTGCAGGTCCGACCAATCCGAGACCGAGACCAACATAGCTTTGACTCCCTGCTCTGTCAGCCGGTTCCAAGCATCCAGACCGACAGCCAGCATGTTACCGGATGTCACCAGGGCTACCTGTTCTCCCGGCCTGATGATCTCCATGCGACCATATCGGTATTCGTATTTCTCGCCAAAGAACGGAAGTCCCTTTTCGTCTGTAATCACCGGAGCCGTGGATCGGCCCATAACGACCGCGAAATTCCCGGGGTTAGTCAGTGCATGTCGAACAACACTATCAGTCTGGTTAGGATCGGCAGGCGTGATCAGTTTCCAGCCGAACGTAGAGTTAAGCAATCCAAAATAGTCAATACAGTGATGTGTCTTACCGTCCTCACCGACACTGATTCCCGAATGCGTGCAGAATAGCTTGAGGTTGGTGTGATTGATGTCGTTCAGACGGGCCTGGTTGTAAGTTTCAGTGATCCCGAACATTCCAAAAGCCGCCCAGACCGATAGCGCCCTCTCCGCCGATAGCGATCCCGCAACTACCGCGGTGTTATGCTCAGCAATACCACACTGGAAGAAACTGTCCGGATACTTCTTTCCAAACGCTGTCGTCTTGACCGAACCCGCCAGATCACAGTCAAAGACTGCCATGACAGGTTTGCTGTCTCCACTCAAGTTTGCATCCGCCACTGACAGCAACGCCTTGCCGAACGCACTGCGATTGTCAAGTTTGTCATCAGTCCCGTACTGTATCGGTTCGCCCGGTTTAACATCAGGGAAACCAGCCCGGTTGATCTTGAACGGCGGTGGTGGTCCTTCGAGACGTCGAGAGCGAAGCTGCTCCAGGTCATTCTCAATACCGCCAAGTTCCTTCAGCGCGTTGCCGAGTTGATCCGGCTTGATTGGTGCGCCATGATAGGACTCATCGTTCTCCATAAACGAAACACCCTTGCCCATCACGGTGCGTGCGAGAATCATCACGGGCTTGTTTTTGCCGAGTGTCGCCTGCCGCAAAGCTGAGTATATTTCGTTTAAGTTATGGCCATCGACCTCGATGACTTGCCAGCCGTCGGCCTCCCAGCCTGCTCTGATGTCCTGGGGCATG
>QNAF01000250.1 GCA_003641405.1 Candidatus Zixiibacteriota bacterium
ACAGTACGCTGGTAGCCTTCTGGAAAGCAAGCGGTGACTCCATCCTTACGTTGCTATCAGAATTGTCAGGCATTCCCTGGATAGAGGCGGATTTTGATATCTACGTGGTACGCTACTATCCATCGGTGGGGGGCGCCGATCCGCTAACTATTCCGTTGGGTGGCATGAGGCGAGGAGTACTCAATGAAGCCGCGCCGGCAGGAAATCGACTTCAGCTTAATCTGCTCTATCAGCTCTCCCACCGGATACTGGCCCAGGCGGAGCGCTCCGAAGATCCCTTTGAGCGTTCCCTTGCCGATCACCCGTTGATGCAACCGAGTCCGTTTCGCCGCGACAACCTGGCCATGCTCTTGGCTCTTGTTGTGTCTCAGGAGATGATAGGTCTGGATTCCACTTACGACGCTTATCAATCAGCATTCTGGCAACAGCGGACACCGGGGCGCGAGATATTCGAGCAGTACCTTCTCAGTGAATGGATACTCAGCCCGGAGCAAACTCTTGCTAACTGGGTCATCAACGAACCGTACTCTTCAAGGCTTGTCACGTTGACGCGTGCACCACGCAAAGCTCGACCAGAAACTGGTGTAGAGAAACGTCAGTATGTGGAAGGGTTACCAATCAAAGGTCGGTTGGGATTTTCTGTCAGGTACGAAGGATCCAGCAAACTGATAGTGGATCAGATTGACGCCGCCCGCCTGGCCTACGCCTGTGGTTTGCGGGAAGGGGACGCAATCCAAAGAGTTGATGGTCGGTGGCCACGCAACCAGAAGGAACTTGTTGAGAGTATCCTGGCCGGACTTGACGAAGAAGGCGCAACGCTTACAATCGGGCGCGACGGACAGACAGAATCCGTCGTGATCCAGTCAATTGATCTGTACATTGATGATGAGACATACTACTGGGATTCGTTCGAGGATTCACTCTATATGGAACTGAACAAGTCCGGGGACTCCTCCGAAATCCAACCCCAGCCGGTGGAACCATACTAAGGTTTTTGATGTGAATGCTCACGGTGTTACTTGAGACGCACCGCGATCCACTGCAATGCCCACAAAAAGACCCGCCTCAAATAAGGCGGGTCTTTATGTTTCAACAGCCCACAATCCGATAGGCTGACTATTCTTCGATAGTTCCTATTAGTAGCGCTTCTTGGCCGTCCTGCGAGTCGTGCGACGGCTCTTCGGACGACGAGTCACGCGGGTGGTACGACGAGAAGTGGCACGCCAGTTAGTCTTCTTGGTGGTGCGTGTCCGCTTGGCGGGTTTCGTAACACCAGTGTTACCTCTCCACACGGACGGACGGGACTTCTTGATGCTCAGATCGGAAGCCTTGTAGCGGATGGAATAGACGGTACGTCCGAGCTGACGAGCAACCCAGGCGGTCTCGTTATTCCGGTAGTACTTGCGCATGAATGCGATTTCCTGCCGAGTCCACTGATTTCCACCCATCGACGCACGACGAGTTGTGGTGCGACGGGTAGGCCGACGCGTGTAGCTTTTTCTTCTTGTAGCCATGCTTAACTCCTTGGTTGAATCGTTGGAGTTCTTGCGAACAAAGACATGGCCAGCCATTGTTCGCTCTATCAACATATAGAAATACATCGTCCTGTGGCTAAGATACTTAACCGCAGAGTCTGTGTTTCTTACCGGTAGCGTGGGGTTTTGATATTGGACACTCAGCCCGATGGAGTGATAACGATCACTGATTGTAAGTACATCCCCAGACATGACCCCAATTCTCAACAACCGTATCGCAGGCGCAGAGAATAACGATACACATAACACCAAGTGTCACAACGAGATACGCTCGCTATTAAACAAGTGCCTCTGCACTTTCTTTGACCACTCAGGAATGTTGTTATGGCTTTTGCCGATACTTGGCAATAGCGGTTGCGCCAACTGATCGGTTGCAGTAGATTGGAAATAATTGTTGCGGCCAGAGAGTCATGAACCGAGAGTACTTCCTCATTTCGTTGTTTTTTGCAATTTCAGCAATCATTTTCTATCTATTCTTCACTCTCATCCTGCCGTTCTTTGTCCCGATAGCGTGGGCGGCGGTATTTGTTATTCTGTCTTTTCCTCTGTACGAGAGAGTACTCAAGCGTGTCAAGAAACGCGGACTCGCTTCCATTATTGTATGCCTGTTCATCATCGTGTTAATAATTGGTCCGGTAACGTACTTATTCATCGCATTGGTGAACGAAGCTGCCGACGCGGTAACCAAAGTCAACGCTTTGCATCAAAGCGGTCAGTTAGACGAGTTGCTTGATTTCGACATCCCCTGGTTGAACAGCATCAGGGACAGGCTTGCGCCTTACTACGACATTTCCAAGATCAACCTTGAAGAGATCGTTCGAGATGCAATCAACCGTGTGAGCGGCGTAGTGATAAGCCAGACGACCTGGCTCATCGCCAACGGCACCAGGGCGTTTTTCTACTTTGGACTCATGCTCTTCGCCATGTACTACTTCTTCAAGGACGGTGAACATCTCGTCGCCAAGATCAAGCGTCTGATGCCTTTGAGCCCAAAACAGGTTAACTTGGCTTTCTCGCAGCTTCGGGATGTCATTCACGCCACTATGTACGGCGGTGTGGTTATTGCGGTTCTGCAGGGTATACTGGGTGGTCTGCTGTTTCTGATAATGGGCATTCCCTCGCCTGTCTTCTGGGGAGCAATAATGGCGTTCCTGGCCATCATTCCCGTAGTCGGCGCATTCATTGTATACGTGCCGGCCGGAATAATCCTGATAATCGGTGGCTCGTACGTCAAGGGGATTATAGTCATCCTGGTTGGCTCACTTGTTATCAGCCAGACCGACAGTGTGCTTAGACCTTACCTGATTTCCGGTAAAACCAGCCTTCACCCACTTCTGTTGTTCTTCACAATCATGGGCGGTATAGCAGCCTTTGGATTGTTAGGACTGGTTATAGGTCCAATGATTGCTGCCGGGTTCACAATACTCCTGCGAGTGTTCGAAACGCGACTTCACGCCGATGAACTGACGACCGACGTCAGCCCCAGGGTCTGAGACAGCTTCACTCCCGAATTGTCTCTCACATCTCCGCGAGACCGTTTGTGCTTTACACCGGCGCTCTATTCCGTTTTATTTTCTGATAACGAATATCTCAAGCCATAGGAGATAAGAATGTTCCGCACTCTCGCAATCACAATTGGATCAATCATCGTGTTGGCAGGCACAATCAGGGCCGGGCTGGACCCGTCATATTCACCGCATGCCGTCATCGATACGGTACCTTTTTATGAAGGTGCCGAGTATGATCCGTCCATACCTGTGCCAAATGACTACCTCAAATACTCTCAAGGCCAGTGGCCTTTGCGTTACCATGAACTTGTAAAGTATCTGGAAATCCTGGATACTTCCTCCGACCGAGTGAAAGTCGAAGTACATGGTTCATCATATGAGGACCGACCTCTGTACAACGTCTTCATATCGTCCGAGGAGAACATTCGCAACCTCGAGGAAAACCGCCGAAAAACGGACCGTCTGGCTGATCCTTTGGCTGTGTCCGACAGCCAGGAACTCGAACAGTTGGTGCAAGGCTTGCCGGCAACTGCCTGGATGGGCTACAGCATACACGGTGATGAAATTTCCGGAACCGACGCTGCCATGCAATTGATCTACCATCTGACGGCGGCCACCGATAAGGCAACGCTGAACATCCTCGACAACGTGGTTATTATTGTCGATCCGTCGCAGAATCCCGACGGACGCGAGCGCTATGTCTCAATGCTTCAGACATACAAGAGCAAGGTGCCCAACTATAACCGGTTTTCACAGCAGCATGGCGGTGTTTGGCCCTGGGGTAGAACCAATCATTACCTGTTTGACATGAACCGTGACTGGGCACTGGTGCGCTTGCAGGAGACAAAATCCAGAATCGCCACAATCGTTAAGTGGCATCCGCAACTGTCTGTTGACGGACATGAGATGGGGTCCAACGCTACTTTTCTGTTCTCACCACCGACTGATCCCATCAACTACAACACGCCCAGGCACTATTTCGACTGGTCGCCCAGATTCGCCGCCGATCAGGCCGCTGCTTTTGATCAGCGCGGCTGGCCGTATTACACCGGCGAATGGCACGAACAGTGGTATCCCGGCTACGGCTCGGCCTGGCCGACCTACAGCGGCTCCATTGGTATTCTCTACGAAATGGCCGGTGTCGATGGCAGGTTTGTTAAGCAACGCGACGACTACCTGCTGACCTACCATGAAGCCATCAACAAGCAATTCACATCGTCGATTGCCAACCTGACCACGCTGGCCGATAACCGAGTTGAAATCCTGCGTGACTACCACAACGCCAGGAAACTGATCAGCAATGACGGCAAGCGCAGTAAGCTGGCCTTTCTGTTCAAGCCGGACCGCGATGAGGTCAAGATGAAACGCTTCATTGAGAGTCTTATTCTGCAGGGAATAGAAGTCAAGCGAACGAGTGC
>QNAF01000251.1 GCA_003641405.1 Candidatus Zixiibacteriota bacterium
ATACTCTATTGTCCTCGTACAACAAGGTCCTCAAGGAACAGTTTTCCTGCCTGTCCGTGTTTCAGTAGAAACGCGTTCAAAAGCCATGAAGTAAATGTAGCTCGGCCTGCCCCACAAACCAAGCAAAAGGCTATTTCTGCTGTGGCAAACAAAAGAAAGCCCCTCGAGGAATCGAAGGGCTTATCGGGATCATTCCATCTCAAGTTTCAACAGGAAGTGGTGGACATCGATTTCCCTCAAAACCCTCCTGCTGACCGTATCACCTTTGGACAGGACAACACGGCGAACACCGTCCTTTATCCATCGCTCGGTCTGCATGACAATCACACCTTCTTTGTAGGCAAAATACAGATGTCCGGAGGCTGTTATGTTGTCTACACCACTTATCAACTTCGAGGAGTCCTTGTAGCACATCGGTTCAAGCGGCACGATCACGGTACCATTGTACTCGATGACCACACAGTCATAGCCGCGTTCCCGGGCAAATGACTTAACAGTGTAAGTAGTCGAGGCTTCCATGGGGCCTTCCTGGACAACCACTTTCGTTGTCTGAGTCCAACTGTAGCCTTCGGTCAGGTCACCCTTGGGGAAAACCGGGACACACTGTTCGTAATAGCTCTTGAGATAGCCGAGTCCGTATCTGGACTTCTCAGGATCTGTCGCCATGTCTACCAAGCCGCCATCGGGCTGGACATACATCACGATGGGACGGGTTTTTGACGATTTTGAAGTATCGACCACGGTGGTGTCCTTCTGATCCCAGGATCGGCACCGCCAGGTCTTGGTGTCAACGATCTCCGCGGTTTGGTCGTCAAATATCTGTCGAACATACCACTCGATGTCCCATGTCATTTCTTCGTACGTGTCATGGGTTAGGGAATCGTTCTCAAATCTCCGAAGTGTTCCCTTATCGACTTCTTCGTAGGTCAGTCTCATCCCCGGTTTGAATTTGAAGCGCATACTGATTCTTCTGTCGTCCTTGTCGCATCCCGCCACGATCAGCACAACGCAAGCAAGAATCGCAACCAATGCGAACCTCAGCACGAAAGCGAGTGTTTGTCTGTGGGTTGATAGCATCAGCTACTCCATTCCGCGCAGCATTGAAATACTACTGGAACGACCGAGCAAGCCGGGGGGGCCCAGAAGCAGCATACTGCCTGCGACGCGCTCTTGCTCCTGGAGTGAGGGCGCGTCCTCAAGAGGTGTATGAACAAGTATTCCCAATGATGTACGGATCATAACGGTGTTGTCATCCAGCGATGCGCTGATCGCCGGTTTAGACTGGTTTGAATCTATAGAGAGCGCTACCAGGAAAATGCAGATCGAAGCTGCCACCGACACAATCGAACGTATAAAAGATGACCGCTCGGTGAGTCTTCGATCTGCAACCGGAACCGGTCCGGCGTAGAAGTCGGCGGACTCTACCGTACGGGCCAGAACAAGATTCTTGACTTCCTCAAAGTAGCCGGTGCCTAGATTCGGTACTGTCAAATCCGACAATAGCTTCTTCAATCGAAGAGAATCATCGTGTTCCGCCCTGCATACCTCGCATTTCTCGAGGTGACTCCGTATGACTCCTGCGTCCGGGCACGAGTCAGAATCATCGATATAATCTTGTAGTAGTGACTGAACTTCGCGACACGTCATTTCTTACTCCTCTGTAGCAAGTCGCTTTTTCAGTATCTTCTTCAGTTTTCGTCGAGCGATGTGGAGATTGGAGCGAACAGTTGCCTCGGGACAATCAAGAATCCGAGCGACCTCAGGCTTGGAATGACCCTCGACATCATGAAGCAGCACTGTTATTTTCTGCTTTGGTGGCAATGTGGCCAGTGCTCGCCTAATCTCTTCCATCAGAGCCTTGTTCGCCAACTGGTCGCCGGGTGTACTGACACGGCGGGATAATTCCATCTGTATATCGCCTTTTACGGCAACTACATCCTCTGACAACTCGCCATGTCCCTTACGTTTTCTGAGAATATCAATGGCGTAGTTGGTGGCAACCCTGTTCACAAACGAGGCAAAATTCGTTACATCGGCCAATCCCTCGCGTCTTCTATAGATTCTAACAAAGGTCTCTTGTACAACCTCATCGGCATCAAGGTGGTTCCCCAGCATCTGGTAGGCCAGGAAGTAGAGCCGTTTCTGGTATTTCGAAACCAACTCTTCAAAAGCTGAGGCATCACCATTTGCAAACCTCTGGACAAGTTCCGGTATGTTATCTTTCATTCCCCCGAAACTCTATCTCTAACAATAATGACGTACAAGGCAACCGGGTGTTCAATAATAAGAAACCTGTTGACGAAACTCCTTCAACAGATTATGGTTCGATGATATCATTGTCAATCTTTTTTTACGCAACGACTTACGAGTATTTTCCGCAGTGGACATCGCCAAGGTTCAGGCCAGTAAGTACAGATTCTTCACAGTCGGAGCTATCGGGACCTTCATGGCAACCCTTGACGGCTCCATTCTCAATGTCGCTTTGCCCTCAATTGCCAAAGATCTTGATGCTCCGGTGCAGCTCGTCGCCTGGGTGGTTTTGGCCTATTCACTGACTATGATCTCTTTGCTGCTGGCATTCGGAGTCTGGACCGAACGCCGCGGGTACCGGTTTGCATATCGATTCGGGTATATTTTCTTCTTGGCAGGGTCCATCCTATGTGCCTGCAGCACCGGTATTTACGTGCTCATAGCCTCGCGGGTGATGCAGGCGATGGGGACTGCGATGTTCGCGGCAGTCGGGCCTGGGATGGTCACTACCGTTTTTCCATCCGAGGAGCGAGGCAAGGGGCTTGGAATCATGGTTATGATGGTTTCGGCCGGGTTTATGGTCGGACCACCACTCGGCGGGTTCATTCTTGGGCAGTGGAGCTGGCATGTCATATTTCTGATAAACATTCCCGTGGGGATATTCGGTCTATTCTGGATTCACAAGTACTTTGGGATGTTACCCCCCCCGAGGAACCCGCGCCGGTTACGTCTGGCTTCGCCCATGAGTGCCTCCCTGAGTATAGTGAGTGGAGTATTCGCCCTGACGCTTCTGGACGATTTCCCGCTCACGGATCCTCGTCTTTGGGGATTGGGGCTGCTCTCACTGACTTCGTTCATTACATTTCTCAAATTGGAGTCTATCCCTCAAAAAGCCCTCATTGGGCTGGGAATTCTCAGGAATCGCCAGTTTACAACGTCACTGGGAGCGCAACTCACTCATTTCTGCGGGCTGTCAGGGGTTACTGTTCTGCTACCGTTCTACCTTGAGCGTGTAAGACATCTTACAGCACAACAGGTGGGAATGTACCTTGTGATTTTGCCGATTATGATGTTTCTGGTGGCACCGAACGCCGGACGTCTCTCTGATAAGATAGGGTTCCGTCTGCTGACAGCAGGGGGGACAGCGACGATTGCAATCGGTCTGTATTTGCTTTCAGGGGTGACTCTCGTTACTGAAAGCTGGTATATTGTGGCCTGTCTGGTAGTGGTTGGGGGAGGAGTGGGAATGTTCAGTACACCGAACGCATCGGCGTTTATGGGGTCAGTGTCGCAGAAGCAGAGGGCGATATCATCAGGGATTCTGGCCACCAATCGAAATATCGGCATGTCTACCGGGGTGGCGCTGTCGACGACATTGTTTGCGTACCTTCAGATGCAGAATATCGGACTGGGAGGCGAAGAACTCGTTTTTATAGAGAGCTTTCGACCGGTAGTTTGCGTGGCAGCCGGATTTGCTCTGCTGTCCTCTGTCTTTTGCTTGATAAGGTCAAACCGATCCCGCTCCCATGATGACGGTAGTTATGTTTTGACGGATAGGCCGTTCAATTCCGGTTGACAGCTACCGATACCGGAGTTATACTGGAAGTCTTGTACCTGTCACGTTTGGATAATCAGTCGTGCAGGGCGAGACCTGAAAACGAAATAGACGTTTGGGGCCATAGCTCAGCTGGGAGAGCGCTTGACTGGCAGTCAAGAGGTCGGGAGTTCGATCCTCCCTGGCTCCACCAAATCCGATAGCCTCCGTCGATAACCGACGGAGGCTTTTTTTGTGGTTTAGCCAGTCTTGTAGGTCAGGTTGCTTGTCAACCTGACTCGGCCCAGTCTTGTAGGGAAGAAGCCGGAGTGCTTCTGCCATCTTCAATTGGCGGGACCTGTCTGACACGAGAGAATGTCATAAGTCAGGCCCAAACCAAGTTTGAGTCTGCCACCATCAAAAACGGTGCAAGGTTGCATGTGAATGTGTGCGAATTCGAGCAGGTCAGGTGCTGTCAGCGCTCGATCGCTCATAGGCTTACAGCGAAATGGGTTCGTTTTGTGTTTTTTCGAGTGTGCGGTGGTGATCTGATAGTCTTTTTGCATCGTGCATGAGTTCCAGTGGCCAATTGTGGCAGAACCACTAAAGGGTTCTGCCCTACGGATTTGTCAGGTTGGAAGCAACCTGACCTACCTGCTTTCACCAAGAG
>QNAF01000252.1 GCA_003641405.1 Candidatus Zixiibacteriota bacterium
GAAGCGGACATTGATTTCAGTGGTGAGCGTCCGGTTACAGATCCGATGGTCATTGACGGCGCTGATCTTTCGCTTCTGATCGATGCGTTATTTATCGCTCCGACGCATTTCCTGAAGAATTGCAACGGTTCGGATAACTATACGGAGTAAGCAACTACCTGCGTGATAAACACTCAGCGGTCATCTCTTGATTGAGGTGGCCGCTTGCATGCTACGTGAGGAAGCTCGGTTACCAGAGATGTCCATATGACAATCTGCGTCTCAGGTCTCAGTAGCAGCAGCCTGGATTGTCTGAAGACGTGCATCTCGCATAACCCTATCGACCTTAGTGGGCAAGGTGTTGTATCACTTCTGTTAGGTATCAAGCTTGCAACTGATCTACTACTTCTGCCGTAACTCCCTGGGAACACTCACACGAGATTTCGGTTTTAAATAGCAAAGCCCGATATTCGAACCCGTTGTACGGGGAACCTGCCGCACATTAACCTTTCCCAAACAAGGAGTTACAATGAATCATAATAGCCGTTTGATTTGCATAGGAACTTTCGTTTTTATGACGATGCTGGTTACCGAGGGAGTTATAGCATACTCAGGTGGTGCACCTGATAGTTTTACCGGTGCACCAGGACAAGGGAACTGTCAGACCTGCCACACCAATGGATCCGGGGACGGTGCACTTCATATTATGCTTCCGGCCTCATATCTCCTCAGTCAGACGTTGACGGTAACAGTTGAGCTGGAAGATCCGGGACAGTGGCAATGGGGATTTGAACTCACAGCCCTTGACGCCAGTGGTGTCAAGGCAGGCTCTTTCACTATCACCGATCCGACTCACACCCAGCTTTCAACTAACCCACCTTCCTTCCCTGACTACGTCAAGCAGACATCTGCAGGGACCTACAACGGTACTGCCGACGGACCGGTCACCTGGGAGTTCTTGTGGAATGCCCCGGAAGATCCGGCAGGACCGGTTACGTTCTACGCTGCGGCCAACGCGTCGCAGAACATCGGTTCTCCCTCCGGCTTCAACTACGTGGCACAGACAACAATCGCACCACGCGTTGCGGAAGTGCCCGCCATGAGTAGTGCGGGACTGGCGCTCCTAACAGCTCTGATGATTGCTGTTGGCATCCTGTTTGTAAATTATAAAGTGCAACCCAAGTGAATCTCGACAATCCATGCCATAAAAGTCAGTAGCCCGATTTTATCGGCCTACTGAAACCTGGTGACAACAGTACAGTCGCTACTCATAGCAGAGGGCTGGCCACAAACAGTCCCATTCAAAATTGCACACCTCAATTAGAACTATATTGTATCGACTCTGTATGGCTCTACAAACCGCAATCGGGTTCAGGGCCGTTCTGGAACACGAAGTCAACAAGGTATAACAAGTCAGCTACATCTGGACTGGGGGCTCCGCTGCCATCGACATCGGCTGCTTCCAGAAAAGGTGGTTGCGGTCCATCACTAAGTATGTAGTTGGCCAGAACAATGACGTCTGCTATATCCGGGCCATCTCCGTCGCCGTCAATGTCGCCACACTCCAGTTGAGCTCCAGAGACGACAGTCATCTGAGAGCTTTCGGTGTTGTTATACGTATTGTTGTCACTAGGCAGCATGGTTGTGACAGAGACCGTGTATACTACAGAAGTGCTGCTGCTAACCATCATGGGGGCAAAGGTCATGTAATCGTATTGCCCACCCGCGACGTCCGTCAAGGCCAAAGTGTCGGCGTAGACAATCTGGCTGGCATCGTCAATCTGACAGACAACATCGAAAGACTGCGGATAGTCGCGGAAATTGCTTACACGAGCCACTGGTTCTATCCATGATTCTGCTTGCACCTGATCGGGTACATTCACGGATTTGATCCCGACGTCCGGCGCACCGGTGCCCAGGGCATACAGTCTGCCGTCAAATGAACCGAAATACACATATCCCAGCTCATCAACGGTAACGGATGACTCGATGCCGCCTTCGGTTTCGAATGTCCACTTGACGGTACCGTCCGGATGCAGGGCGTAGAGGACAGAATCACGCGAACCGATGTAAATTGTGCCGTCACCATCTACCGTCGGCGAGGCATCGACAGTTCCATCTGTCTTGAATTTCCACTTCAGTTTACCATAAGTAACAGAATCCTCAATTGCATATACGCAGGAGTCGTACGACCCGACGTATATGGTTCCATCGTGTCCGATGGCAGGTGATGACTCAACACCATCCCCCATCACGAAAGCCCATTTGCGTGTACCGTCAGGGTTGACCGCCCAGAATGTAGTATCGACCGGGACAGGTGTCTGTCCGAAAGCACCGTAAGGATCACTGCCGAAGTAGATAGTGCCGTCATCTCCAATTGCGGGTGAGCCATCAATCAAGTGCCCGTCATAAAATGTTCCAACTGGGTGGGTCCAGACGATATCAACTTGTGCTCCCAAGTCACGGAAGCTGTAGAGATTGTGATCCTTCGAGCCCACGTGAATCACATTGTCCAATCCAAAGACGGCCGAAGAGAAAATACACCAGGATGTGGGGAATGACCAATTTACCTGACCGTCAGATCCGAAGGCGTATAACCGGAAGTCGAGGCTGCCTGCGTAAACAGTCCCCTCAGGACTGATAATCGGTGAAGAGTAAAAAGGCCATACTCCGGGGTTGTTTTTCCAGCGTAACTTGGCGTATGTCACAGAATCCTCTATGGCATACATGAATCCGTCGAGGGAGCCAAAGTAGATGGTTCCATCAGGGCCAATGGCAGCTGAGGAAAAAATACCGGCAGCTTGCGGCCAGTTGTCACCGAAATCCGTTTTGAACTCCCACTTCAAATTCCCATCTCGGGTCAAGGCATATAGACTGGAGTCGCCACCGCCGCCGTAGTATCCTCCGGCTCCTATATAAATGGTGCCATTGTGACCAATTGTTGGTGAAGCCGTGATGCCATCATTGGCTTGAAACGTCCAGGCCAAAGTGGGCGTAGCAGGACCTGTAAAGTCCGTACGTCCTGTGTGTTGTTGATCATGACGAAACATTGGCCAGGGACTTTCCGCTCTGACCTGCAATGAAAAACTTACCAGTACCAAGAGAAGCGTCAGCGTTAGGAATTGCTTATTCATGATCCAATTCTCCTTCTGTATTAAGCAATGTTCGCACAGTACTATAATGCAATCAGGTTGCCCCTGGTTCCCCTCTGATCTGCGATCTGGATAAAAACTCCAGGGAACTAATTCTGCCGTGGCGGCGTTACATCGCTAAACATTAAAAAATAGGACTGAATGCGATGTTACGTAAATTACTATTCACATCAATAATTATTATCACGTTGAACCAGTCAGCCAGTTCGATTTCTGTGACACTTGACCATGTTGAAGGTTCCTGGGGGACTGGCGCCGTCGTCACTGGTCAGCCGGTTGTCTTTCATTTGCGACTGACAAATACCGACATGGGTGCACCGGTTCTGGGAATGACCAACGGCTTTCGAATCTATTCCCCGGACGCTGCTCTTTGGAGTCCAGCGGCTGGGAATAATATCAACCTCGGACTGCGGGATATGTTCGACCTCGTCTGGAGTGTCAAACCTGTCTCGGCAACCGGTTCGGGGTCTGATACGCTTGGTTTCGGTGGGGTTAGAGAGACTGGATCAGGTCTTCCTGATGGTTTCGATGCGGTAGTGTTTACGCTTTCCACCCAGTTTGCAGATAGTCAGGATGGTTTAACCATCTGTCTGGATTCTGCGTTCTATTCCTCGTCAGGATGGTGGCAATGGGCTTATGGCGGTGAGACAGGCAAGCAGTATCCCACCTGGGATGGTCCACACTGTTTCCAGGTACTCAGAGACACGGATCGAGACGGTACCCCCGACATTGACGATGAATGTACCGATACCGATGGCGACGGATACGGCGACTCGGGTTTTGCCTTGAACACATGCAACGTCGATAACTGTCCGGCAATGTTCAATCCGGATCAGGAAGACAATGACGGTGACGGAGAAGGCGATATCTGTGATGCCGATGACGACAACGACGGTATCCTCGATGACGGTGATGGAAGCGGTACGGTTGGTGACAATAGGTGCGCTGGCGGTGCCACGACCGAATGCGATGACAACTGCCCATTTGTCGATAATCCCGATCAGGCGGATGCGGATGAAAACGGTGTCGGTGACGTCTGCGATTGTTGTCTGCCACCGTCAGTAGGTGACTTGGACCACAGTGGCGGCGCCCTCGGCCTTAACTACGACGGAGCTGACTTGTCGCTGATGATCAACGGTTTGTTCATCGATCCGGCGCATGGCTGGGATGGCATCTGTCTTGACGAAGCGGACATTGATTTCAGTGGTGAGCGTCCGGTTACAGATCCGATGGTCATTGACGGCGCTGATCTTTCGCTTCTGATCGATGCGTTATTTATCGCTCCGACGCATTTCCTGAAGAATTGC
>QNAF01000253.1 GCA_003641405.1 Candidatus Zixiibacteriota bacterium
AGATCGCAACAAGGAAGTCTCGCTGGCCGAGCGGGCTGAGATTGCCAACAAAGCCGGCGCTGATCTGTTCATTTCAATCCACGCCAACGCTTCGCCCAATCGTCATGTCCGGGGTTGGAACGTTTTCTTCCTGGCTACAGCCCTGAATGATTCGGCCCGCGCGGTGGCACAGTTGGAAAACAGCTTTTTTCTGCGTGAAGCCAACAAAACCGAATCTTCGGCCGAAGAGGATTCCGAGAGCAATTCGTTCGAAGATCCGGTGCTGTCGATCCTGAATGAGATGATCTTGACCGAGTTCCAGGCGGAATCACACGATTTTGCCATGATGGTCGATCGGCAGTTCCGTCGTCGGCTAAAAACACCTGCTCGAGGTGTAGACCAGGCAGGGTTTTTTGTACTCAATAAAGTGTTCACGCCATCAATACTGGTGGAAGCTGCGTTCATCTCAAACAGGAACGAGGAGAAGCTCCTGAAATCAAAGCAGTACCAGGAAAAGGTAGCCCAGGGGCTTTACGATGCTATCAAACGTTTCAAGGATAAGTACGAGAGCCAATAGACCGGAGCAAAGAATAACATGAATAGGTCAATAGGCATATTTGATTCGGGAGTCGGCGGCCTGACTGTCGCCCGCGAGATATTCAGTATTCTGCCCGGAGAGAACGTCGTTT
This sequence comes from Candidatus Zixiibacteriota bacterium, assembly GCA_003641405.1. Classification (GTDB taxonomy): domain Bacteria; phylum Zixibacteria; class MSB-5A5; order GN15; family FEB-12; genus B22-G1. The sequence goes on from QNAF01000253.1 coordinate 669, forward strand.
ATTTCGGCGATGTTGGCCGCTATCCCTATGGTGGTCGTTCCGAGGAGATCATCACGAAGTTCACTGTTCAGGATATCGCTTTTCTGATGGAGCACAACGTCAAGTTCATCGTCTGCTCCTGCAATAGCGCTTCGTCGGTCGCTCTTGATGAAATCGTCGACAACTATGACATCCCAGTGATCGGTGTTATCAAACCCGGCGCTCAGACCGCCGTGAAAAAAACAACTCGCGGACGCATAGGTGTAATCGGCACCAATGCCACCGTAAGTTCCAACGCCTATGCCCGCACGATTCACGCTCTGAACCCGGATATCAAGGTATTCTCGTTAGCCTGTCCATTATTCGTACCGCTGGCGGAGGAAGGCTACATTGACAGAGAAGCGACCCACTTGATCGCCAGGGATTACCTTCAGACGATGCTTGATGTCGAAGTAGACACTCTCATTCTTGGCTGCACGCACTATCCCCTGTTGAAGAATGTGATCGCTGAAGTCATGGGACCGGAGGTGACCCTGATTGACAGCGGCGAAGAAACAGCTCGCACCGTACTCAAGACACTAACGGACGCCAGCCTGCTGAACCCCAGAGCTGCTCAGATTCCCGCGCCTGAAGGCGACCACAAGTTCTTTGTATCCGACGTTCCGGAGAGATTCGCACAGGTGGCAACACGATTTCTCGGACAGGTGGTCGACAAAATTACAAGAGTGGACATCAGCAGGTATTAGGTTTTCATGCAACTCGTACTAGCGACCAACAACAAAGATAAGATTCGGGAAATCAAACAACTATTGGACGACCTCCCGATAACTGTACTCACCCGAGACGATTTCCTCGATTTCCCTGACCCGGAAGAAACCGGTACCACGCTCGAAGAAAACGCAATCCTCAAAGCGCGCGCCATATCAGAGTTCTGCAACCTGCCGGCGCTCGCGGATGATTCCGGCCTTGAAGTCGACGCCCTTGACGGCGCACCGGGTGTATTTTCGTCCCGCTACGCCGGTCCCGATGTGACTTACGAAGACAACAATCGCAAACTCATAGAGGAATTGCGCGGAGTCTCAGAAGACAAACGCACGGCGAGGTTTCGCTGTGTGGTGGCAATAGCTTGGAACCCCAATGACACCCAGACGGTCGATGGCAACGCCGATGGGTTCATCACTGAGGACATTGCCGAGGGACACGGCTTTGGGTATGACCCCGTTTTCTACTACCCGCCAAAACAGAAGCGGTTCTCTGAAATGACACTGGAAGAAAAGAACGGCGTCAGTCATCGGGGCCTGGCTCTGCAAGAAGCCCGCACCCTGATCATAGACAGATTGAATGCGGCGAAAAAGGGCCATTAGAATGAAAGTCGGGTTCATCCAGTTGGCGCCGGTACTTGGCGATACACAAAGCACCATTCGCAAGATTGACGAATTACTGCCAGGCGTCTCAGACGCCGACCTCATCGTTCTGCCGGAGCTTTGCAATTCCGGATACAACTTCGTCTCAAAGGACCAGGCGTGGGAGACATCGGAGAGTATAGAAGATAGCCAATTCGTGCGCTATATCGAGTCATTATGCAGCAAATACCAGATGCACATCGTTTCAGGGCTGAATGAGCGAGACGGCGACAAACTCTACAATACCTCTTTCCTTGCAGGACCGAACAGCTACATTGGCAAATATCGCAAGATTCACCTGTTCGTCAACGAGAAGGACTACTTTGAGCCGGGTGATGCTGGTTTGCCCGTGTTTGACATCGGTCACTGCAAGATCGGCATGTTGATCTGTTTCGATTGGCTTTTTCCCGAAGTCTGGCGCGTGCTGGCACTGAAAGGGGCCGACCTGATCTGCCACCCGTCCAACCTTGTCATTCCCGGCCTCTGTCAACGGGCAGTGCCGACCCACGCTGTATGCAATCGAGTCTTTGTCATTACGGCGAACCGGACAGGCACTGAGAGCAACCTGACATTCACCGGGCTGTCCACTATTGCGTCACCCAAAGCTGAAGTCATCCTGCAAGCTTCAGCGACCCAGGAGGAAGCGCGGCTGGTGGAAATCGACATTTCCCTCGCACGCGACAAGATGATAACCAGGCGCAATCACGCCCTTGATGATCGCAGGCCGGAAGAGTACTCCCTCATAACAGAGACTTAGAAGGCTATTGAAAAACCATCCGTATGCGGTGGTGTCAGGTGTCTCTGCCTGACACCCCTAGGGACTGCCACCACTGCCAGGCAGAGACACCTGGCAGCACTGTGATAGCGATTGTGAGGTACAAGGCTGTTGAGGGCTATGACTTGCGAACGGAGATATCCCCTGGCCGACCAATCAGGATCGCTCCAATCTCCATACCTAAGCCCAACCCGAATCCAACCAGGCAGGCTTGCGCACCGTTGCGAACCAGGGCGTCTACGAACCCCGGCTGATCGTAGATGACCGACAGGATAGTGGTAGCCAGGAAACTGGCCGCCGCAAGCACGATGGCCGTGTGGATGAACTTGCCAAAGATAATATGCCCGAAAATCTTCCCCCACATGAATTCGCGCACAAAGACAGTCGCGAGAAGAATCAGCACCGAATGGACCAACCCGGAAACTTCCAGCCCACCCGCAGACAGCGCGAAAACGAACGTAAGCAATATGGCCGCTATCAGCGCCGGCCACAAACCTCGCCAGCGGTGCAATACAAAGACGAGTGAGCAACCAACTCCAAACAACAGGAACATGACTGCCGGAGAACTGAAGTCAAAAACGTTGGTGCCAACCCATAGTACACCCAGCCCTACCGGGGCAGCGGCACCGCACACGAATAGCACCAGCGCCTGAAAGATGTTTATGCCACTTCGGAACTTCACTTCGACACCGATCCTGTCTTACCAATTCATACGGATTTCAGTAACCGACAGCAAGGAGAATTGAGGCCAGAACTCAGCATAATAATGGGCGGCGTCAATAATCTGACGTCGCCCAAAAAAGCAATTCTCAAAAAACTCTATCACACTTTCGCAGCCACCGCTTCGGCAACTTCAAGGCTGGTGTTGCTTCCACCCATATCGTAGGTGCGGACCTTGGCTTCCTTGATAACTGCGGCAATGGCGCTCTCCAGAGACTCAGCCTTGTCGGTCTCACCAAGCCAGTCGAGCATCATCTTGACCGATAACAGCATGGCCATCGGGTTGACCTTGTACTTCCCGGCATACTTGGGGGCCGAACCGTGGGTCGGCTCAAAAACGGCCAGGTTGTCACCGATATTACCGGACGCCGCGAAACCAAGTCCGCCGACCAACTGCGCACAGAGATCAGAAACAATGTCACCGAACATATTGGTTGTAACCAGCACCGAGTAATCCATCGGGTTCTTGATCAACCACATACACATGGCATCGATGTTGGTTTCCCAAAGTTCGATACCCGGATACTCTTTGGCCACTTCACGCGCCGTCCGCACCATGAGACCTGAAGTCTCCCTGACAACATTCGGTTTTTCAACCACCGCAACGCTCTTGCGACCCTGTTTCTTGGCCAGCTCAAAGGCATCGACGATGATATTCCGGCAGCCCTTGCGCGTGTTAATCCGCAACGACATCGCCATGTCATCGCCTGACGTGCTGTCAAAACGCGCCATCTTCTTGTTGTGCTTCTTGATGGATTCGCGAAGCTCATCAGGTACCGGATGGAACTCCACCCCGGAATACAGGTCTTCGGTATTCTCACGGAAAACAACGATGTCGATACCGTCCTTGTAGTTCAGCGGATTACCGGGGTAGGC
>QNAF01000254.1 GCA_003641405.1 Candidatus Zixiibacteriota bacterium
CCTGCTAACGGATCGGGCGATCTAATCTACGTTACAGGCTCTCGGACCTGAGGGCGGGTACAGATTCATCCCGATCCGTTCATTATGTTTAGCTGAATTGTAAGATACAAGGGCGGGTCCGTCCTCGAACCCGCCAATTATCTTGTAGGTTGGGACCAACCACTCCGAGAGTGCCTGCGGTCCCGACTCCCTTGTCTCGCGCTTCGCGCAAATGCCAGTAACCCGGTAGCCCACCTAACAGGTGGGACGACAGTGGAATGACAAGACCCCACCCGTTGGGTGGGCTACAAAAGTAAGCACTTCTGACAAATACCACTTCTTCAACAAGCCCCAGCAAAGCGGCCACCTCAATGAAGAGATGACCGCTGGGTGTCTGATGTGTGATCTATTGCCTACGGTATCCAGTTGTCCGTCCCATCACAGTTTTTCAGATAGTGCGTCGGAGCGATGAACAGCGCATCTATCAACAACGATAGGTCAGCGCCATCAACGGTCATTGGATCTGTAACCGGACGAATACTGCTGAAATCAACATCCGCCTCGTCAAGACAGATACCGTCCCACCCATGCGCAGGGTCAATGAACAGACCATTGATCATCGCAGAGAGATCAGCGCCGTCATAGTTGAAGCCGAGATCTCCGCCACCTTGATCAAGGTCGCCTACTGAAGGCGGGATGCAGCAGGTGATGAGTACAACACGGAGTATCACTAACCCATTACTTGACGTAGCCAAGTATACGTAATCATCATCAACAAACACATCCGAGACGGTTCCGTAATCATCATAGTAACCTACATGGACCGGGTTCTCTGGATCAGAAACATCCAATATCTCTAGACCGACTTCCTCGCAAGCGACATAGAGGCTGTCACCGTACAGGAAGCTACGCCCTGAGTGTTGACTGCCAGTTGCGACAAGCGCACATGCACCTTTGTAGATAGGTGTTGAGGGTGTTGAGATATCGACTATGTAAACCGCATGTGAAGCAGTACCTGGATTGTATGTCAAATAGGCATAGTCACCAGCAACGGCGATGCCCTCAAACCAATCTGGATCAGGAGATGTACCATAGAAACCTACTGAATCCGGGGAAGACGGTGTACTGATATCAACGACATGCATTCCCTTTCCGTTTCCACCAACAACATAGGCATAGTTGCCGGATATGCCAACATCCACAACCCAGCCGATGTTGTCATAGGTGGATACTTCCGAGAGAGATCCGGTTGTATCCACTATCTGCAGCGCTCCACCAGCCGTAGCTACATAGACATAACCACCAGATACGCAGAGCCTGTTTGCATTGTTGCTCAAAGGTGTAGAACCTACAAACTGAAGATCGGACGGCGTTGTGATATCGATCTTCAACAGACCACCCGTATAGCAAGCTACATATGCATAGTCGCCTGCAACGTCAACTCCTTGCGCGGACGACGTCGTAGCGTAGGTATCACTGATAGTAGGGTTCTCGGGGTCAGAAATATCAATTGAAATGACACCGTCATTACCGCCAGCCACGTATGCATGATTGCCATCAATGCAGAGTCCTTCCGCGCTCCCCAGCAAAGATGCACTTCCGACGAAGACTAAATCCTGACCCAAGACGGCTGCTGGGACGCACAATCCGATAACGACAGCCAAGATGATAGACACTAATACACTCGACATTCTCATGGTACTTTCCTTCTGATATGATATAGTTGAGTGTGTAATCGGTTGTTCTGCTTCAAGATACTACAATCTATCTACCGCACATAGTTATGCGGTGGTGTCAGACCTACCTAATATCTTTCGATCCGGCTCAAGGAAGCAGTGCAAAGGAATGATTACCAAATCAAAAGCATAATAGTCTGTTTTGGCCGGGTAGTCAAGCGAAAATGCCCGACCTCACGCAGCGATTGCCATTTGGCGTTGTTTATTGTAAACTGAAACCTAACAATAGGCATATAAGGTCACGGGATACATATGGGAAACATAATCACAAAGCTGTTCGGCACCAAACATGATCGCGATGTCAAAAAACTCACACCGATGGTGGGAGAAATTAACGGTCATTTCGAAAAACTCGAGAACCTGAGCGAGGAAGAGCTCAAGGCCAAAACGGACGAGTTTCGAGCACGCCTGGCCGATGGCGAGACGCTCGATGATATCATGGCTGAGGCCTTTGCGGTCGTCAAAGAGGCCTGCCGCCGGCAGGTTGGCAAGACCTGGAATGTGGCTGGTATTCCCACTGAGTGGAACATGGTGCATTTCGACTGCCAGTTAATCGGCGGGATTGTCTTGCACCAGGGCAAGATTGCTGAAATGGCCACCGGCGAAGGCAAAACTCTGGTAGCTACGCTGTCAACGTACTTGAATGCTCTTTCCGGCAAGGGCGTTCATATGGTCACGGTCAATGACTACCTGGCACTGCGCGACAGCGAGTGGATGGGCGAGATATACAAGTATCTCGGGCTGACTATCGGTGTTATCCAGAACCAGATGACCAACGAAGAACGGCGCGAGATGTACCTTTGCGACATTACTTTCGGTACCGCCAATGAGTTCGGGTTCGATTACCTGCGTGACAACATGGCCCAGGAGGCAGGTGACCGGGTCCACAGAAACTACAACTACGCAATCATTGATGAGGTTGACTCGATCCTTATCGACGAAGCCCGGACACCGCTCATTATCTCCGGCCAGGTTGAATCAAGCGTCCATGACCGCTATCGGGAAATGAAGCCGACAGTCGAAACTTTGGTGCGCAAACAGAGTGCCCTCCTGGGTGACATGATGTCACAGGCCGAAAAGCTAATGAAAGCCGAGAAGGCCGAAGACGAGTATGAACTGGGCAAACTGCTTCTCATTGTCAATCGCGGAGCGCCTAAGAACAAACGCCTGCTGAAGATTCTCAAAGAAACCGGGATGAGACAGCTTATGACCGACGTGGAGTCCTCTTACATGCGGGATAAAAAGCTCCACGAAATCGACGACATGTTGTACTTCTTCATCGATGAGCGTGAACACAGCATCGCCCTGACTGATCTCGGCACGGAACAGTTACCCAAGGCCGAGCAGGAGCTTTTTGAGATTCCTGACCTCTCCACCATGCTCTCCGACCTGGAAGGGGATGAGTCACTTTCGGTGGAAGAGCGGCAGAAGAAAATGGATGACACTTATTCGGTTCACGCCGAGCGCTCCGAGAAAGTTCACGCCATAAACCAGCTTCTGCGATCGTACACGCTCTACGAACAAGATGTTGAATATGTGCTGCAGGACGGCAAGGTAATGATCGTTGACGAGTTCACCGGTCGTATTCTTGCCGGAAGACGCTACTCCGATGGTCTGCACCAGGCGATTGAGGCCAAAGAAGGTGTCAGGATTGAGGCTGAAAGCCAGACGCTGGCCACAATTACGCTCCAGAACTATTTCCGCATGTATGACAAGCTGGCAGGAATGACCGGTACCGCAGAGACCGAGGAAAGCGAGTTCTGGGATATCTACAAGCTGGACGTGGTGGTCATTCCTACCAATGTCACCGTCATCCGGGATGATATGGATGACCAGATTTACCGAACACGTCGCGAGAAATACAATGCCATCGTCAATGAGATCGCCGAGAAGTACGAAGCCGGGCGGCCGGTTCTGGTGGGAACGATTTCTGTCGAAGTTTCCGAGACACTGGCCCGTATGCTCAAGCGGAAGGGTGTCAAGCACAACGTCCTCAATGCCAAACAGCATCAGCGGGAGGCAGAGATTGTAGCGAATGCCGGCCAGCCCAGCGCAGTGACTATCGCCACCAACATGGCCGGTCGTGGAACGGATATTAAACTGGGTCCGGGGGTGGTTGAAAGCGGGGGACTTCATATTGTCGGCACCGAGCGTCACGATTCCCGGCGTATCGACCGGCAGCTTCGTGGTCGTGCCGGGCGTCAGGGTGACCCCGGCTCATCGATTTTCTTCCTCTCAGCCGAAGACGACCTCATGCGGCTGTTTGCCGGTGATCGTTTTGCCACGGTGATGGACAAGTTAGGTGTGCCGGAGGGTGAAGTCATCTCGCACGGCATGGTCACCAAGGCGATTGAGCGGGCGCAGAAAAAAGTCGAGATGCAGAATTTCTCCATCCGCAAACACACGCTGGAATACGACGACGTGATGAACGTCCAGCGCAAATGGATCTACGAGCGACGGCTTTCGGCGCTGGAACGGGAGTCCATCAAGGACGAAGTCGTCGAGTTGATCGAACAGGTGCTGGAAGGTCTCATGGATCAGCACTGTCCGGAGAAAGTCCATCCGGAGGAGTGGAGCCTGACCGCTTTCCGCGAAGAACTTGGAAAGATATATCTTCTCAATCTGAAACTGTCAGAGGAAGATATACCCAACCTGACTCGCGAGAGTCTCAAAGAACGCATCTTAGGCGCGGTGATGAACTACTA
>QNAF01000255.1 GCA_003641405.1 Candidatus Zixiibacteriota bacterium
ATTCACCGGAGCGGCCGGTTTTAAGCCCCCCGCCTCCAATATTTCCGGATTCGGCCTTCTGTTTTCGCTTATAGCGCAACTCCAGCAGCGTATTCAAGTTGGGATCGGCCACAGCCACCACATCCCCGCCACGGCCGCCATCTCCGCCCACAGGACCGCCTTTCGGGATGTATTTTTCCCGATGGAACGCTACGCACCCATCGCCACCTTTTCCGGCGATGACCTCGATTTCCACATAGTCAATAAACATCCGGCAATATCCCGCCTGAAAAGGGAAAAGTCAATGCCGGGCCTTTGTTTAGCCATCTTTCGAAATAGACAGTTGGGCTTTTGAGAAAACCGTCCGCATGCGGTGGCGTCAGGTGTCTCTGCCTGACGCCCCTACTGATTGCCCCCACTGCCAGGCAGAGACACCTGGCAGCACCGCTGTTCGAGCATGGACATCTGGAAGTATTAACTTTTTCAACAGGCCCACTCCTTTAATTGACCTGCAGGACCCACACAGTTATATTCTACAAACGGTTATGACATGAGGTCTGAGAAGTTGCCAGGGATAAATCAACGCAAGCGGCAGTTCTACGAAAAATCTTCACTCTTCCTGGGGCGCATCTGCCTGAAACTTGGCCTGCGACCAAATTTCATCACCGCCGTTTCGTTCGGTTGCGCAATCGCTTCGGGAATCTTCTTCTGGAGAGGCGAGATGCTCTGGGGCGTGTTCTGGGTGTTAATGACATCATTTACGGACATGCTGGACGGTTCCACGGCCCGCGCCGGAAATATCGGGACAGTCTTTGGCGGTATCCTCGACCACGTTTCAGATCGCTATGGCGAGTTCTTCATTCTGGCGGGTATTACACTCTCCGGTGCGGCGCACCCCGGTTGGGGTCTGTTTGCATTGTTCGGAATGTTGATAGCCAGCTACACGCGGGCGGCAGCAGAGTCAATGGGCAAGCTTGAGAACTGTGCGGTCGGCATCATGGGACGGCTGGAGAAATTCATTATAATAATCGTTGGTTCGGTGATTGAGCACTTCCTCCCGGTTGGCACCTGGCCGCAGGGCGGCTGGTTGGAGCTTGCGTTGATCATTGTCGGGGTGACATCGTTCATTACTGCCATCCAGCGTCTGATATACACTCACAAAGTACTCGGCAACCGCCGGGAAGTGTGACGACCATCAAGCACTCAACGTACATGTGCCCGGCAGACGTCCTCGTCTGCCGATGGGCGGGAGAGGTGCGGCGCACGGGGACGTACGCCGCCCACGGAATGACGTGATACTTCTGAAGAGAAGACAACCCTAGCAGACAAAGCGGATATGATAACAGCAATAGGCAACCCCGTATACGACTACATCAAAACGCAGAAAGTCGATACCAAAGAACGCATTCTCTCCGGATGTTCCACCAATGCCGCCCTGGCGCTCGCCAAACTCGGCATGCCGGTCAAACTGATCGGTGCCGTGGGTGATGATTTCCGCGCCAGGTTCGCCGACGATCTGAAGCGCCATAATATCGAGTTCGATTTCTTTGCGTCAAAAGAGACCGGCGGGTTTTCGCTGATCTACTTTGATGATTTCGGCAACCGTACGCTTGATTTGATAGGTCGCGCCGACGTAATAGGAGAGATATCCCCGGAGTTGTACTCAGGTTCCCAGGCTGTCCTGATTGGCCCGATACTTGGCGAAGTCACCTTCGAGCACATTCGAGCAATTCGCAAAAGCCATAACAGCTTGCTGTTCTGCGACCCGCAGGGGCTGCTGCGCGACGCCGATGAGAACGGCCGTATCTCACACGGAAAGCCTGATGGTATCGAAGACATACTCGGCCTGTTTGATGTTGTTAAGCCAAACGAGCTCGAAGGCAAAGTACTTACAGGTATCGACTGCCGCGAGGATCCTTACGAAGCCGCACGGATTATCAAGTCATGGGGTCCGCGCCTTGTGATCGTGACATTGGCGGAGTTGGGTTCAGTCATTTATGACGGTGAGACGTTTATCGATATTCCCCCGTACGAGATTGACCTGATTGACGCTACCGGCGCCGGTGATACTTACATGGCCGGGTTCACGTTTGAGTATCTGAAGACGAATGGTGATCTAAGGCGTTCTGGTTGTTTTGCGTCGTGTGTGTCTTCGATAATGATTGAGAATGTCGGCCCGGATTTCGAGATGACCGAAAGTGCCGTGCGAGCGCGCCAGGAGAAGCTGCTGGCGATGGAGGGCTTCAAAGTGGCGGTGAAAGTGAATAGCTGATGTCTTCCGACGAGGCCAATCGCTTGTACACCAGGTGACTGTCAGCGAAAATGCGATGAAACTGATCGATCTCTTTTTGGACAAGTCTCCCACGCGGCCACACTGGGGCGGCAAGTACAAGATTCCGTGGGATGAGCCGGAGTTCAGTCGGCGAATGTTGCATGAGCACCTCTCACAGGCACACGATCTTGCCAGTCGCAAGCAGGGGACTATCGACGAACACGTTGACTGGTTGCATCGCACGATCTTAAAAGAAACTCCCACGCGCATTCTTGATCTTGGCTGTGGCCCCGGACTGTACGCGGGAAGGCTGGCGGCGCTCGGCCACACCTGTCATGGTATTGACTTCTCACCGGCGTCAATTGATTACGCTGAAAGTCACAAGGTAGACAAGAACCGATGCACTTACAGTCTTGGTGATATCCGCACAGCTGATTATGGCGAAGGCTATGGCATGGTATTGTTGTTGTACGGTGAGTTCAACGCGTTCCCAAAACACGAGATCGCTCAGATACTCGCCCGCGCACTTGATGCTCTCTCGCCGGGAGGTCAGATTCTTATCGAGGCGCACACGTTTGATGCTCTTAAGAAAATTGGAGAGTCTGATAATTCGTGGTATAAGTCTGAGTCGGGACTGTTTTCAGAGAGACCACACATCTGTCTGACAATGAGTGACTGGGATGATATCGATAAATCTGAGGAGCAGACGTTTGTGGTAATCGATGCCGAGACTGCGGACGTTACTCGCTACACGAACACGTTGCAGGCATATTCAGATGATGACTACCGCGCGGCACTCAAGTCCGCCGGGTTTGCTGACATTGACATTATCCCTGCGTGGGGCAAAGATAAAGTGACTTCCGATGACGTTCTTATGCTGCTCACCGCGAAGAAGTAGTTGTGAAGATCGACTCTGACTTTTGCGGAGGTATTTGGAGCTTGCTGGAATGAATACGGCGCTGTGCGTAATCAGTCACCTCCCTACGCCTTCACCCCATCGAACAAGAACGAGATGAGGTATTCCTCCATCCGGCGGCGGGGGACACGGCGGCCGGAGAACTGACGTCGCACGAGGGCTTCAATAACAATCGAAACCAGTGACTCCGTCAGGTCGACCTCGAAATCCTCCCGAATCTCGCCCGTCTGGACGCCCCGCTCCACGATCTGTCTCACATAATCGTGGAAATGGCGCTCCAGATCGAGTTCTTCCAGCACCACTCCTGCGTGGTCAAGTGCATGGGTCACAAACAGATAGAACTTCTGCTCGGACGGGTGCAGGGTGGCGTTGAGCACCAGCGACTGGTACAAGTAGAGCAACCGGTCCCGCGCCAGAACGGCGGTTTCGGCTTTCCGCATGTCGGCTACCCATTTGGCCAATTGATCGTCCAGCACCAGGACCGCGAACTCCAGAAGATGGCTTTTTGACTGGAAATACTGGAAAAACGACCCCTTGGAGATACCGGCGTCATGGCAGAATCGATCCACAGCCAGGCCATCATAACCATATTCGCCAAACAGCTTCGCCGCGGTGTTGTAGATCAGTTCCTTCTTTGCGGATGCCAGCCGGCGGAAAGTGTCCAGGACGACCTTTCGTTCGACCAGTTCGGCAATCAGGTTTTCATCGAGCATTGCGCTTGTTCCTTCTTTCCCCAGTTCCGTAGGTCAGGACCCTTGTGGTCCTGACATGATTGAACCAACGACTGTCAGGAGGACAAACCTCCTGACCTACAACTGATTTCGACTTGCAATCGGCAGGATCACAGGTCTGGTGGCCCATCCCCGCCTGGGCGGGGTGGGTTTCTATCCTAAGCATAGAGACAATGTATTATGACGCTGTTGGTGTATCAATGATAATGATCCTGAGAAACCCGGCGCAAGCAGTAACGTTGACAAACAATGTCATCGGTAAATATCCCGAAAACAATCAGAGGTTTGGAATCGCCATTGACGACGAGGAGAATCCTGACCCTAAAGGGCTTGTTGATAAAGTCCTTTGTTTTGGGTGTTGCATCTTCTAGATTTTTTACATGCAGACAAGACGAGAGCGATTAGGTTTAGAGATGACTTTGTTGCCTTCTTTGGAGGCTATGGTC
>QNAF01000256.1 GCA_003641405.1 Candidatus Zixiibacteriota bacterium
ACATTCCGGCGTACTTGCCGCCTTCTTTTTTGAAAATGCCGTTGGGCTCGATAGCCTGAAGCACCGGCAGACCGTGCTTTTTGCCGATCTCGTAATCGTCGGAGCCAAATCCGGGGGCAATATGCACGATGCCCGTGCCGTCTTCCATCGTGACGAAATCCGCGTTGATTACATAGAACGCCTCGTCGGCCTTGTCGGCGTAGAAATCAAAAAGCGGCTCATACTTACGCTTGAGGAAATCTGTGCCTTTATGGCGCTCCAGAATCTCAGGCGTTTCGCCGAAAACTTTCGGAAGCAACGCCTCAGCAAGTACCAATTTCTCACCTTCGTGGTTGACTGTCACGTAGGTGGCGTCCGCTTTCATGCAGAGGGCGGCGTTTGACGGCAGTGTCCACGGGGTGGTGGTCCAGACCAGGTAGCAAAAATCGCCGTCGGCTGCCTTGCACTTAATAAACACCGACGGGTCTTTGATAAGTTGGTATCCCTGGGCGACTTCGTGGCTGGAAAGACCGGTCTCACATCGCGGGCAGAACGGAAGTGTTTTGTGGCCTTTGTAGATGAGGTCGTCGTCGAAAAACTTCTTAAGAATCCACCAGACCGACTCAATGTATTCGTTCTTGAGCGTGATATAGGCGTCATCAAGGTCCAGCCAGTAGCCGATCCGTTTGGTGATCTTGTCCCAGTCTTTCAGGTACTTGAACACCGACTCGCGGCATTTCTGGTTGAACTTGTCTACGCCGTACTCGATGACCTGCGCTTTGTCTTCGAGCTTCAGTGCTTTTTCGACTTCAATCTCCACCGGAAGTCCGTGCGTGTCCCAGCCGGCTTTGCGGTCCACCCGGAACCCCTTCATGGCCTTGTAGCGGCACACTAAGTCCTTGACTGTGCGAGAGATAACGTGATGGATCCCCGGCCTGCCGTTGGCCGTAGGGGGGCCTTCGTAGAAGACAAACTGAGGCCTGTTATTGGCCAACTGGTGGGACTTATGGAATACGTCGTTTTTGTCCCAGAACTCCAGGACCTTTTCTTCTGCCCTGGGAAGGCTGAACGATTCTTTTAACGGGTCAAACTTCATGTGCTCCAATTCCTGTAAAGCCAACCAATTTAGGTAGATGGGGTCAGTTTGTAAAGTTTTTTCAGGGTGGGGCTGGGCGCGCGCATGGGTGAGCCTGTCGAAGGCACCCCCGGAAATCGCTCAAACCATGCTTCGACAAGCTCAGCATGACAGACCCATAGGGCAGTTTCCGGTAGCCCACCCAGAGTGAAGCCAAAGGCGAAACGCCGGGTGGGAAACACTGTTCAATGATTGCCGCAAGGCAGGTAGTCCACTATACTTAGCCATGCAGCGAGTAGGGCAGGATCAACCACTCCGAGAGTGTCTGCGATCTTGCCAATTCTGGACTGAATCATATACACAAGGTGTTGCCTAGTCGATGAAGTTCCTTCCCACTACAAAACGTGAGCTCAAACTGCTCGGCTGGAGCAAGCTGGATATCATTCTTGTTACCGGCGATACCTATATCGATTCCTCATACATAGGGGTATCAGTCATCGGCAGGGTGCTGGTTGAGGTCGGCTACCGGGTGGGGATTATCGCGCAGCCCGACGTTGGCTCGGGTAAGGACATCGGACGTTTAGGCGAGCCGGAACTCTTCTGGGGTGTGACCGGTGGCTCGGTTGATTCCATGGTGGCCAACTACACGGCCACAAAACGAAAGCGCAAATCAGACGACTTCACGCCCGGATGCAAAAACACGCTCCGCCCCGACCGTGCGGTTATTGCCTACAGCAATCTCATCAGGCGCCATTTCAAGCAAACCAAACCGATTGTGCTCGGGGGAGTCGAAGCCAGCCTCAGGCGAATCGCCCACTACGATTTCTGGTCGGACAGCATTCGCAAATCTATTCTCTTCGACGCCAAAGCGGATTACCTGGTCTACGGGATGGGAGAGAAGGCGATTGTTGGTATCGCCCACGCTCTTTCGAAAGACTGCGATGCCACAGATATCCGCGGTATATGCTACATATCCAGAGAAAAGCGACAGGACTACATAGAATTGCCGCCCTATCAGGAAGTCGTTGCCAGCCAGTTGGCGTTTGTTGAGATGTTCAAACTGTTTTCAGAGAACGCCGATTCTGTTTCGGCAGCAGGTTTATCTCAGAAGCAGGACACACGGTATCTCATTGTGAACCCTCCTTCTGTGGCCTTGTCGATGGAGGAATTAGACGCTATTCACGAACTGACCTATACAAACGACGTCCATCCTTTCTACAAACGTCAGGGCAAAGTAAAAGCTCTTGATACGATCCGGTTCTCTGTCGCAACTCACCGTGGCTGCTATGGCCAGTGTAATTTCTGTTCGATTACGGTTCATCAGGGACGAACAGTTCAGTCACGCAGCGAGGACTCGATCATCCGTGAGGTCAAACGACTGACAAGCTTTCCTGATTTCAAAGGACAAATTCGCGATGTCGGTGGCCCCACTGCCAACATGTATGGTTCCAAGTGTGACAAGCAACTCGCTGAGGGAAGTTGCAAACACAAACGTTGTCTGTATCCGCGCAAGTGCAAGGACATGAAGGTTGCCCACGATCGGCAGACTCAATTGCTCACTGAATTGCGAAAACTCCCCGGAATCAAAAAAGTGTCTGTGGCATCCGGCATTCGGTACGACGTGGTGCTGGCTGATCGACAACACGGCCTGGCCTATATGAAGGAAGTAGTTAATCACCACGTTTCGGGACAGATGAAAATCGCTCCCGAACATACAGTAGATCGCGTACTGAAGAAGATGGGGAAACCGTGGCAGTCGTCGCTAACCGATTTCTGCGACCTGTTTGCCGATCTGACTCGAAAAGCACGCAAACAACAATTTCTGACTTATTACCTGATGGCCGCCCATCCCGGATGCACTTTGCGGGACATGCAGGCTCTCAAGGATTTCACGAGTGACAGGCTGAAAGTTCGCCCGGAGCAGGTGCAGATATTCACACCGTTGCCATCGACCTGGTCGGCCCTGATGTATTACACTGAGAGAGGTTCGGTTAGTGGTGAACGCCTTTTTGTGGAGAAAGACCCTTCTGGAAAAGAAGAACAGAAGCGGGCCATCGTCAGCAAGCCGCGTACCCGGCATGGCAGGCCATGACCCCTGTGATTCTGCCACGGGCTGCTCATATATCAGCCCTGCTGAGAACATTGACGGGACAATCGTACTAATGAAGGTGATGTGGAAACGCCATGAATGAATTAGATTATCTGAGAGACCTGGTCGTAATCATGGGACTCGGTGTCGCCATTGTTGCGATCTTTCATCGACTTAAAATCCCCACCATTGCAGGATTCATCGTGGCCGGTATGCTGGTGGGTCCCAAAGGGCTGGGTTTGGTGGATGATATACACCAGGTAAAAGTGCTCGCTGAGATAGGCGTTACTCTCCTGCTATTTGGAATCGGTTTGGAATTCCCTCTCGATCGACTTCGGCGTCTTTGGAAGCCTGTCCTCATAGGCGGTTTCATCCAGGTAGGACTCACTGTAGGTATTGCATATCTGATTGCAAGATCATTCGACCTGTCCTGGGAAGCTTCACTTCTGACCGGATTTATCGTGGCTGTATCAAGCACCGCGATTGTTCTCAAGGGACTGGAGCAGCGCGGCGAGATCGATGCTCCACACGGCCGCTTCACGATGGGTATTCTCATTTTCCAGGACTTATGTGTAGTCCCCATGATAATGATAATTCCGATCTTAGGTGACTCAGAGGGGATGTCGACAGATGTGCTTTCAACCTTGGCTCGGTCGATTCTGATCATTGGCGCCGTACTCGTGGCTGCTCGTCTGGTAGTTCCGAAAGTGATGGACATGGTCGCACGAACTCGGCAGCGACATTTGTTTATCATGACCGTGTTACTCGTATGTATCGGAACAGCCTGGGTTTCAGCTAGCGCGGGAGTCTCTCTTGCACTTGGAGCCTTTCTGGCGGGGTTGATAGTTGGGGGCAGTGGATATAGGCATCAGGCAATGGCGGATATCTTCTCATTTCGAGAAGTGTTTATTTCGATATTCTTTGTTTCGGTGGGGATGTTACTGGACCTCGCAACCATAGTCCCCAATATCGTTAGCATCATTATTCTGCTCATCGGAATAATGGCAGGAAAGTTCTTAGTTGTATTCATTGCGGGAATGTCAATGCGCATGCCGCTGCGAGTAAGCGCAATGGCCGGCACAGCTCTTGCTCAAATCGGAGAATTCTCGTTCGTTATGCTGAGTGTGGCCGCCACATATCAATTGATAGAGCCAACCTACGCCAGCAATCTGATGGCCGCCGCAGTTTTTTCGAT
>QNAF01000257.1 GCA_003641405.1 Candidatus Zixiibacteriota bacterium
CTCGAATTCTGAACGGATTTTGTCGAGCATCTTCTTCCGCTTGGGATTGCCTGTAACTTGTCTACTTCCGTTTGTTACGGCTGAGAGAAATACCGGATTGGACGTATGAACTCTCACCTGCTTTATCTTCTCCCCGGCCAGTGACTCGTTGATGAACCGCAGAGCAGCAAAGAAGGCACCGAACTCAAGGTCCAGGGAGTCTCCTTCGGCGCAACACTTGAATAGCAGACCGTGCTCAGGAATAGCGAACAGGATCATTCCCTGCGCAAATCCCCCCATTTCAAGGAATTCCTCCTTATGAGGGCGCGAAAAAGTATAAATGAAGCAGTCTAGTGAAGTACTTGTTTTATCCACATGCTGAAAATTAGCAACTTGGATGCCGCACGGCGATACAAAGCTATCCCTATGCCATACAATAGGATCGCGAAAGAGCAAACGCCTCCTGGATGCAAATACGCTGTTGCGTTTCAGGTTTCGTGAAACGGGCAGATTAATCGGAATCCAGAGACTCAAGCAGTCTTGATTTGAACTCGGGTCGGGCTTCAATATACTTGGCGGTAGCAGAAGCGAATATGGTACCGTCCGGGCCAGACGCCTTACCCTTCGTCTGGTACATCCGTCTCCGCCTGGATACTACACTGCCCACGAACCGAAGTTCCTGGCCGGTAGAAACCGGTGAATGATAGCGTATTGTCATTTCGGCTGTAACAGCATAAATCCCGTCTGCCAGCAGCGCCTTGATCATGACTTCGTCGAGCATGGAGTAAATTATACCTCCGTGCAGAATTCCGCGATATCCTTCGAAACCGCTCTCAGCTACGATGCTGGCCACAGCCTGGTCTCCGTCGTAGAAGAACCTGGCCTTTAACCCATTCACATTCTGATCACCACAGACAAAACAGCGACTGTACTTCACGATTTCTTGCATAGTCTTTGATACGGAATACCGAGCCATCTGTCAATGTAACAGAAAAGGCCCGGCGGAAATCCACCGGGCCTTCAAAGGTCATTCTGGCTCAGTATCGTGTACTACGGAGTACAGATATTGTCTGAGTACGAGGCTGTCAGGTAGGCATCGTTTGTCACGGTAGCAGTGGCTGCTCCGTTTGTAAACGTAGTGGTATAAGTCCACACGTAGGTGGTGGCGGCGTCTGAGTCTATCTGGTGCGTGTGGGTAAGAACCACACTCGCAGTGCCTGAGATTGGACAACCGCTATCCCACTGATTGCCTACTCTGGCAACGCGCATATCTGTGACCGAGGCCTGGATATCCCAGTCATTCCACACCGTTGAATCCGCAGATACGAACTTGGAGTCAATCACCATACTGACGGTTCCGTTAGCAGTGGCAACAGTACTGTCAATGTTCGAGAACGTAATACTGCTGTGCAGATCCAAATCAGCATTGGTTACTGTTGAGTCAGTATTGGTGACAATATAGTGGTGCTTAAAAATCAATTGATCAGCCCCTGGACCCGGTGCTTGTGAAGTACCATTCGCCGAATACATGAGCGAGTCAATCGTGACAGTCAACACCATGTTGGCTCCCGCCTCCAGATTGGTCAGGAACCATACGTTCCAATCTGTTGACTCCTCGGTGGAATCAGGAAGTGTAGGGCCAAACAGGGCATATGATACAGTATCTCTGTCCTGTGCTGTAGCAATGCTCAAACCCGCCCAGAATCGAGAGACTGTTGAATCCAGATGCTCACTGACCTGAGCTGAGACCATCTCCAAAAAGTCCTGAGAAGCATTTGGTTTTGTCACTGTAGGCCCGGTATCATTGTCACTTGAACACCCGAAAAACACGAAGCTGCAGGTGATCAGTGTGATCAGTCCCACCGTGATGAGAGAATTACGAAACTGCATGGCGCGACCCCTTTCATTTGGTCTCGCACTCGCCGGTGAGCCAGTTGTCGGGCTATCAGTGCTCCAACAGGAAAACCATAATGGCTTTCTGTACATGCAACCTGTTTTCTGCTTCGTCGAATACAACCGATTGCGGTCCGTCCATCACCTCGTCGGTGATTTCTTTACCTCGCTCGGCAGGCAGACAGTGCATCACGATCGCCTTGGAACTCGCCTCTTCCAGCAATGCGCTATTTAACTGAAATCTCCTTAACTTACTACCTTTGTCATCCGCCAGATGTTTCTGCCCCATAGAGGCCCACACATCTGTATAGACTACATCGGCATCGCGAACGGCTTCTTTAGGATCATCAGTCAGCAGGATTTTGCTGTCGGGGTTTCCCTTTGCCCGCTCCATACAGGCTTCATCCGGCGGCGTTTCTCTGTCAGTGCCGATCCGGAAATCTATCGGTATCAGGGAGGCGAGGTTTAGCCAGCTATTTGTAATGTTATTCCCATCACCCAGGTAGGCAATTGAGTATCTGTCTTTCGGCCCCAGATGCTCCAAAGCAGTGAAATAGTCACCGAGTATCTGGCACGGATGGACCAGATCCGTAAGGCCGTTGACAACAGGGACGGATGCATATTGCGCCAACTCTTCAACATCTGAATGGGCAAAAGTCCGGATCATGATCAGACCGAGGTACCGCGACAGTACTTGAGCGGCGTCGGCAACCGTTTCTCGCTGCCCCAGCTTGATCTCGTTGTCAGTGATGTAGATAGCATGGCCGCCAAGCTCATTGATACCAACCTCAAAAGAAACTCGCGTTCTCAGGGACGATTTGGTAAAAATACAGGCAGCGGACATACCTGCCAATGGTTTCGGGACAATCTCCTTATTTTTCATACGGCGACAGAGGTCAAATATCTGGTGGACCTCATCAGCGCTGAAATCAGTGATCTGGCATAGTGAACGGGGCATTGTGGCTCCTTTCCGACAATTCGGTTTGCGATTTCCGGTGAATTAAGCTTTCGCGCCCCTGCAAGTCAAGACAGATCATTCAAACAACGACGGAAATACTGCCTGCTGCAGGCCTGAGGATCAGAAACCTCCCGACAGAGCAAGGACCAAAAACCTTGCGCAATGTAACTTAGACCGCAATACTTCGTAATAGTTAGATGAAACAGACTATTAAGAGAGAAAAAGAATTGTGAGCAAAAGGACCCTGATTTTCGGCTTGATCCTCATTCTACTTGGAGTCGTGCTGACCTTCAAGGCTACCGGACTGTTCTACTTCGACATCGGGGACTTCTTCAGCCTGCTGATCCCGCTCGGGTTCATCGCAATCGGGATATGGATGATTGTTCGGCGGAATAGATCCCATGACGCTTCGCAGTCAGATCACCACTACCACTATCATGCCGGGCACGCAACTACTGGCGACACACCCGCCTTCGAAAGCACACAGAAACAATCACCGGCCGATGGGCTGAACCAGGAAGAAGGTCCCAAACAGACCTATCATTTCTCTGCTGGTGCGGGCGGTCCCGAGCCTGGCAGATATCGACATGAGAAATTCATTGGTGATGTCTACGTTGACTGTAATGGCATCAGTCTTCAGAATGTAGTAGTCTCCGTGTTTATTGGAGACTGCGAAATCAAGCTTCACGGCGGACAACTTGCCACCGGCCTCAACCGGATGGTTATATCGGGATTTATTGGAGACGTGCGTATCTTAGTTCCCAAGGGAATGCCGGTTTTTACCCAGTGTTCGAATTTCATAGGTGATCTTGAATTGTTCGGTCGCCACGCCTCCGGGTTCGGCAACAATCTTGACGCTCAGACACCGGACTATAACAGCGCTGAATCCAAGCTCTACATTGCCAGTAATTTCTTCATCGGGGATATACGAGTCTACGAAGTCTGAGAGTCAGGTTCTCCCCTCACACCTGCCTCGCCCTGCCCCGTTTCCAACAACTTGTCGAAAAACCGTCCGCAAGGGGTGACGTCAGGTGTCTCTGCCTGACGCCTCTGCGGATTCTCCCGTGCGCGGCAGACGTCCTGAGGCTGTCGATATCTCGGCACTAGGCGGCGCACGAGGACGTACTCCGCCCACCGTCTATCAATGGCTTTTTGCAATAGTCTGCTAAAGGATATACCGGCTCAGATCTTCATCTTCGATAATCGCATCCAGTTTCTTGGCGACAGCCTTTGCGGTAATAGTCACTTTCTGCCGTTTCGCAGGCGGCTCAAACAGAATGTCTTCCAGCAAAGTCATCATTATCGTGTGGAGTCTTCGCGCGCCGATATTCTCTGAGCGGGTATTTACTTCCTCAGCAATCTCGGCGATTTTTTTAACCCCGTCCTTGGCAAACACGAGAGTCACACCTTCCGTTTTCAACAGCGCTGCATACTGTTTGACCAGGGCGGTCTTAGGTTCAGTAAGAATTCGCTCGAACTCTGTAGCAGTCAGTGAATCAAGCTC